>CAMAPQ010000032.1 GCA_945860125.1 Klebsiella pneumoniae | reverse complement strand
TGCAAAATTAAGTGAAGAGTAGTATTACCCCATCCCGCTTTTTTACGTAAACCCTTTATACTCATATCTTTTTTAAAGTGCTTTTTTGCGTTATTCAGCATGTTAAGGACAATATGCCGAATAATTGCCATATTCTGAGGCGCATAATCTTTACGTACTCGAGATTGATCTTCATTAAATACGGCGTCTAAGGTCCAATGAAGCGTATTTTCAATCGACCAATGGGCACGAACAGCCTCTGCAATTTTTTTGGCATCGGCAGGTAAACTGCTAATAAAAAAACGCTTCTCACAACTCAATAAATTCTCTTTTGTCTCTCGAATCTCTTCAATCATGACAATGCTTCTTAATCCACTCCATTCAGGTTTCTGTTTCAACCAATCCAATTGATCACTTACAATACATTTGCGTGTTTCGATGCGACCATGTCCTGAATCTACATCAATATATTGATCACTGATCGCTTTTGAATCTGCTTTCACAGCTTCTGTCTGTAAGAATAACCGAATATCTTCATTCAGATGACCTTGATTACCTTTCAGGGCTAAAACATAATCTGCACCCTTATCTTGAATTTTTTTTGCAATGCTTCTTTGGCAGCCCATTGCATCAATGGTAATGATATGATCTTTTATATTCAGTAAATCAAGTAGCCGAGGAATAGCCGTAATCTCATTCGATTTTTCAGCCACTTTTTCTTGCCCTAAAACTAAGCGCGACGCTGTTCCAAATGCACTAACCATATGAATAGCGTCGGTTGATGTGTTGGTATCCTTGCTGTTACGCAAGGTTTTACCATCAATTGCAATGACTTCTTCAGGCAGCTTCTCTAGCGATGCAACCCATACCATAAAGCAAGCATGAAACTGTTCTGGATCTAACAGACTGAACACTCGAGCAAAGGTATTTTTACAAAGTATGCCGTGTAAAAAAGGGAAGTATTCTCGCAAAAAATCTAACTTTTCTCGTCCAAACAGGACAAAATCTCGCCAACTTTCTGCGCCGCAGATGGATCCACATAAGACTACCAATAAGATCTCTTTTAATGGATATAGTTTTGATCTTTCTATGCGTGGATCTTCAATTTCTTCAAAATAGTCTTCAAAATTTTCTAAAATATCCTTGGTCATTGATATCTCCTTTTTTAAAAAGGAGATAAATCAGCTTTTATGACATTATGTCAAGCACTTTTTGATGGGACAGCCCTGTGTTTTTACCAAAAAATTGCATTTATAAGTGAAGATTTCTATTCATATTTGCGACAAATTTTGTGTCATGTGGTGATGTGTTAAGTTACACAAAAATCTGAAGTTGAGAGCTAGTTGAGTAGCGTTGCCTAAGACCCCGGAATCAATAAAGAGCCAAAAATTAATATAAGCCAAAAGAGATTGCTTTAGATATTGATTGATTTTAATGCTACCACTCATGATAATTAACGATTTTTTTATTTTATAGAAGAGATGCAATGACCAATCGAAAGTTTTTTATTGAAACACAGGGCTGTCAGATGAATGAGTATGATTCAAGTCGTATGGGCGACTTGTTGCAAGCGACTTATGGATTGGAAAAAACAACGAATCCAGAAGAGGCAGATGTTATTTTGCTTAATACTTGTTCGATTAGAGAGAAAGCACAAGAGAAAGTTTTTCATCAGTTAGGCCGATGGAAGCATTTAAAAAAACAAAATCCCAATTTGATTATTGGGGTGGGCGGCTGTGTTGCGAGTCAAGAAGGTAAAGCGATTAGAAAGCGTGCACCTTACGTTGATGTTGTTTTTGGACCACAGACATTACACCGCTTGCCTGAGATGATTAATACGGTTTGGCGAGATAAAAAATCAGTTGTTGATGTTTCATTTCCAGAGATTGAAAAATTTGATGCTTTGCCAAAACCTAGCGTAAATGGTGCAACTGCTTTTGTTTCAATTATGGAAGGTTGCAGTAAATATTGTACTTTCTGTGTGGTGCCTTATACACGTGGAGAAGAAGTGAGTCGTCCTTTACAGGATGTATTAGATGAAATTTGTCATCTTGCTGATCAAGGTGTGAGAGAGATCACGTTACTCGGTCAGAATGTGAATGGTTATCTTGGGAAAGGTTTAATGACCGGTGAAGTTGATTTTGCTGAGTTACTTTATAAGGTAAACGAAGTGCCCGGTATTGATCGGATTCGTTATACCACTTCACATCCTTTAGCCTTTTCTGATGCTTTAATTCAAGCTTATTGCGATCTTCCAAATCTAGTTAGTCATGTGCATCTACCGGTACAAAGTGGTTCTGATCGTGTTTTAAACAGAATGAAAAGAAATCATACGGCGCTCGAATATAAGTCGATTATTCGCAAGCTTATGGTCGCGAGACCAGATATATCTATATCTTCTGATTTTATTGTGGGTTTCCCAGGTGAAACAGAAGAGGATTTTATGGATACGATGAAACTCGTTGAGTTTGTGCGGTTTGATTATTCTTATAGTTTTATTTATAGCCCAAGACCTGGCACGCCAGCTGCTAGTTTTCCTGATGATACGCCCACTGAAGTTAAAAAGCAGCGTTTGCGTATTTTACAAGACAGAATTACCCAGCTTGGTTTTGAGCGCAGCCGGGCAATGATTGGAAAAATAGAGCGTATTTTAGTGGATAGCGTTTCGCAAAAAGATCCTAATCAATTACATGGTCGCACAGAAAATAATCGGGCAATGAATTTTTCTTCTGATAATTATGAGTTAATTGGAGAGTTTGCTTCTGTTGAAGTCATTGATGCCTATGTTAATTCTTTGCAAGGGCGTCTCATTGAGTAAAGCGTAACATTTATTATCAAATTCAATGTATTGCCATTATTTATTCATATAGAGCTATTAGTCTTTAATTTTGAAAAAATGAAAAGTGGTCTATATTGATTTTAATAGTGAGTAAATGCTTAAGAACAGGAGGGATGCTTCAAAAATTGAATACTTCATCTTACATTGAGGCGTTTATCCTTGAGCCTTATGATATGGCTTGCTTGGCCAGATTATGCGGTCCGCTTGATCAGCATCTACGTCATATTGAAAAACGTTTAGAGGTTGAAGTTTGTAGTCGTGGTAATCTTTTTCAGATTACAGGTGCATCTAGCGCCGTTAAAAATGCCCGTCATCTTATTCAAAAAATCTATCGTCATTCTTCTTATGATCAGGATAATCAGAAAGAATTAACCCCTGAGATGTTACATCTTGAAATTATTGAAGTCTTAAATGAATCTACGGTAACACTAAATGGCCGACATACTAATTTTCGACTTCCTCTTGCTGAGTTAGCGGGCGAACCTAAAACGCAGCCATTTTCTTTTTCTGAGCGTCTTAATCAATCAAAAACGGGAGGCAAAAAAATGCCAAATGCACCTGGTGTGGAAAGGGTAGAGAAAATTGAAATAGCGCTTAAACCTGGTTCGCCACTTAGGGGATTATCTATTAATGCTCGTTCACAGAATGCAGGTCAAAAAGAGTGGGGCGTTATCTATACGCCTAAGGTAACGATTAAGCCTAGGACGCAGACGCAAATTGGTTTTGTTGACAGTATGAGGTGCCATGATATTAGTTTTGGCGCAGGGCCTGCTGGAACGGGTAAAACTTATCTTGCCGTTGCTTGTGCGGTAGAAGCGCTTGAAAGGGAAGAGGTTAGTCGAATCTTGTTAGTCAGACCCGCTGTTGAGGCGGGCGAAAAACTTGGTTTTTTACCGGGTGATTTGTCAGCCAAAGTAAATCCTTATCTTCGTCCTTTGTATGATGCACTTTATGAAATGTTAGGCTTTGAAGTCGTTCAAAAATTAATTGAGAGGCAAATTATTGAGATTGCGCCTCTTGCTTATATGCGAGGTAGAACTTTAAATAATTCGTTTATTATTTTAGATGAGAGTCAAAATACAACAAAAGATCAGATGAAAATGTTTTTAACACGTTTTGGCTTTGGTTCTAAAGCTGTTATTACAGGCGATGAGTCGCAAGTTGATTTACCAAGAGGTATTCTGTCAGGCCTGAGACATGCGCTTCACGTATTGAAAGATATAGAGGAAATTGGTATAACCCGTTTTCAATCTCATGATATTGTTCGACACTCTCTGGTGCAGAAAGTTGTTGAAGCCTATGAATATCAAGAGCACAGTGTAAATGGTTACCAAAACTTATCGGCCTTAAATTTAAAGTCAACCCATGAAGGAAAAAATGATGCAGATGCTTGAGTGGGTTTATGCCTAACCCTGAGCTCGAGAAGAGGGGAATTTTTTTTGCTTTCGCTATTGATTTGCAGAAAGAAATTAAAATGCCGTCACTGCCAACTAAGCAGCGTTTCCAGAGTTGGATCGCAAGCGCGCTATCTTCTGAATCAGTTATGAGTGTTATAACTGAATATTTACCTTTCGTGCCTAATAAAAAAAATATACTGAGAATGACCATACGTTTAGTTGATGAAGCAGAAAGCAGTTCGCTTAATGAAGCTTATAGACAGAAAAAAGGGCCAACAAATGTGCTTTCTTTTCCTTTTGAAACGTTTAATGACCAGAAAACGCTTTATTTAGGTGATCTTGTAATTTGTGCACCCTTAATGCAAGTAGAAGCTTTAAATCAAAAAAAAGAAGTAATGGATCACTATGCTCATATTGCAATTCATGGTTTTTTGCATTTGTTAGGTTTTGATCATATTGAGTCAGAAGAGGCAGAACAAATGGAATTGATTGAGGCGAATGTACTTGCTCAGTTATCTATTGCCAATCCCTATATTTAATACAAACAGGAGCGTGACGAAACCCCATGAATGACAGTAAACCTGCTGGAATTCCGAGGTCTTTTTTTGAAAAGATGACTGATCTACTTTCTGTAGATCCAAAAACCCGAGATGAATTACTGGCGATAATTCGTAGCGCTGAAGAAGATGGAATTATTGATCATGATGCTTCAAATGTAACGCAAGGTGCGCTACAAATGGGTGATATGCAGGTTCGTGAAGTGATGATTCCTCGCAGCCAGATGGCATGCATAAGAATTACACAGTCTATGAAAGATACTTTATATATTGTCATTGAGTCTGGCCATTCCCGTTTTCCTGTTTATGGTCATAATCCCGATGAAGTCATCGGTATTGTGCTGGCGAAGGATATTCTTGCTTCTTTAGTGCGAGAGGGTAGTCCGGATAAAATTCAGCTCAAAGAATTTTTAAGGCCAGCCTCTTTTGTGCCTGAGAGCAAGCGACTCAATGTTTTATTGCGCGAATTTAGGCGAAATAGACATCATATGGCAATTGTTATTGATGAATATGGTCAAGTTGCTGGCGTTGTTACTATTGAAGATGTGCTAGAACAAATTGTAGGCGAGATCGATGATGAGCATGATTATGACGTTGAGTATATGATTCGGGAAACTGATAATAAAGATGAGTTTATTGTTAAAGCGATGACACCCATCGATGATTTTAACAAGTTTTTTAAGGCTGATTTAAGCGAAGAAGAGTTTGATACCATTGGTGGATTAGTATTGAGCAACTTTGGTTATTTGCCAAAAAGAGATGAGAATATCCAAATTGGTAAGTATCGATTTCGGATTTTAAGTAGTGATACCAGGCAGATTAAATTGCTTCAAGTTTTTGTTCAGCAAACTATTATTGAGCCCTAGTATTAATTTTTGAGTACAAATCATCAGTCACTTTAAATTTTTCCAGCGTCATTTAGTAATAATAAATCTAACTCTAATGTGCTGGGCAATGCGCTGGGCTAGTGCGCTTATTGGGTAATTGATGCGCCTGCTTGGTGCAAAATGCAACCTTTATCCTGCGGCGCACACTTTCATTTTGTGCAGAATAAAGCACACTTTTTTTTATTTTCATAACTTTAACTAAAGAAAATCATTTTCTTTAGTTGTCTTTATTATATGGCATAACACTTGCTGTTCATTTTCTGAAGGTTTGAAGCGATTAAAATTTATCCGTTTATAAGATTTCAGTATGAGGAAATATATGCAACATCGTAACGCTCAGGCAGTAGGGTCGCCTCATAATATATTATTAATGACAGACAATAGTCCTGACCCTATGGGTAATGCATACGGCCTTCTGCTTGACAATGTTGCAAAAGAGGCTGGTTTTACACCTAAGATTTCATCTTCCTGGGCGGCATATTGTAAAACAATGCGTGACCCTTCTCTTAATAACCGCTCTTTCCCTAATCATGTTTATGCTGTTAATGCTTGGGATGTTGATCGCGCACAGACGGTATCTCAGACTTTGGTAAATTATTCTCGTATTGGATATAAATATAAAGGACAAAAAGATCAAACAAAATGGGATGTGCGCGAGCATGTTGCTGCTGGCGTCAGTAATATGAAGCGAGCAGTCGGCCTACGGATCAATGAACCAATGACGGAAGCTAATTTACCGGCAGAGGATCCCGCATTTCTTACCCTTACGCCAGACGAAAGAAAAGATGAAAAAAAGTTCGTCAATGAGATGCTTTCTTGGGGAAATCGTGAAACTTATGACAGTGTTTTTTTACATAATAAAATTGAGCACCTGAAAAATATCTGGTTTAAAAATGCGAAGGCTTTAGGCGAGATTTTTACTCAAGGGCGTGAAAATAAACAATGTTCTGTCGATTTAATCTTTGAAAAGATGGAAAGTATTTTAGGTAAAAAATTTGCAGGCGCGCTTAAAAAAAGCTTTCAAAAAGAGCTTCAAGAATTATTCAATAAAAAAAATGGTAGAGATTTAACCACGGCTGATCTTTTAACACTGACTGAAAAATTCCTGATAAAAAGTAAATGCGCAGATATTCAAACGACTTTAGATCTTGCAGGTTATTATGCAGAACGCTTTGATGCCTGGCGTGAAGATAAAGGCAATGTATTGTCCCAAGATAAAAATCCAGAAAATGAAGAAGAATATCTTCTTTTTGATTGGAAAGAAGGTGGGCAAGTTTCAGTTAGAAAAGAAAAAAAAATAGCACATGAAGTTCTAAAAGATCTTGAAACTAAAACACTTTTAACTGCGCTTAAGCCTTTTGAAGCGCATCTTGCAAAAGATATAGATGCCGCAGGTGAGGCGCAGTTAGACCATTTTCATGGCAATAATTACAATGCTGGCTTCAATGCTAAGTTACCCAAAGAGGATGCTAGGCTTTGGACAACACTCTTTTGCTTAAAATGGATGGGTGACAAACCCACCTTAAATAATGTTCCTTTGAAGGTTCCAGGTTATATGTCTGGCCCTTGCGGGGCATTACAGCAGCCTGCTTGGTTATTAGGTGGTGCGTTAACTGCTGTGCGCTATGTGACAGGTAAAGCCCATATGTTTGATAGCCATTGCCGTGATCACCAAGATGTTGAAGAAGGCACTTACATGTTTGCTCCAAAAGGAACGGCACTTTATGATCACCTTGAAAAAAATAATCTTCGTAATGAACATCTTGCCCCTACCATTGATAACCCTGATAACAGAGTCATTCCTGAAAAAGTCACAAGACCCAATCCGCTGACTTTAGAAGCGGAAGAAGGTTTAGTCATCCCCGTTGATTGCGTTCACACGCAAGCTTTTGCTTATATCGAAGGGACTGAAAGCGAAATGGCGCGCAACTTAAGGCGACTTTGGAGTTATAAAAGCGAAGCTGAAGTAAAAATAGCAGGTATTGCTTGCAATCAATCAGGTGAAGATGATCCTTATGTGTTTGGTGGGGATGGTAAACACTTAATGTGTGAAACTAAAGATGCCAATGGAGCGGTTCCTTTAAAAATTAGCAGTAAAGAAAGAGAAGGAGCGCATGCTCAGCAAGCTTTAATTGTTGAAGCGCTAGAGCTATATAAAAAAGATATCACTGGTGAAAAAAAGCTAGTTGGTGGTTTTACCCAAAATCATGATGATGCAGCGCACCCTAAAAAAGATAGTAAAGAAATTACAAATGAAACGCAGCCTTGTCAAAATGAGGCTGAAAATTGTGAGGCAGGTAATCGTGATCTTTATCTGGGTATTTTTAGAAAAGAGTTAGGTCTAGAAGAACATGATGATCATGCAGAACATCATCATGCGGCCCATCATCATGCGGCCCATCATCATGGCGCTGAGGATGTGCATGCGGTTGCGACGCCAGAGGAACTTGCTGCAAATAAAAAAACAAAAGAAATCGATCAATTCAGTGAACGACTTAGCGATCAATTTAAAGAAATTGCTTTAACCTACCGCTTCGTTATTAGTCAGCATTTTAATCATAATAAAAAAGAAGAGCGTAAAATTTTCAATGAACGTTTGCTTGCAGTAGAGGATTCTTCGCCGAGGAAGGCTCTTCCATTGATACTTAATCGTGTTTTACAACAGGCAAGAACTCGTGATGGATTATTAACAGTATTAGGCGTCTTCAAACAAGATATCAAATCATTACTAGAATCAGCAGTTTATACCCCTGAACAGATCTCTCACTATTTAACTGATGTAATGGGCGAGATTAATACATTATTAATTGCCAAAGAAGCAGCTAATACAATTAAAACTTTGCAAGATTCAGGTTTCACAACAAATCAGTTAATTGAGAGTTTGGCTCAACAAAGTAAGGAGTTAATACAATCTAAAGAAATAACAGATACTGTCCCGCAACGCGATACGATCTGGTTTGCTAAAGTCAGCAATCTTTTAAAAGTAGGCTTAAATACACAAGAGGTTGATCCTTTTGCCGCTTTGTATGAGCATCTTAAAAATGACAATGTCTTACCTGAAAAAAGTTTAACGAAAGTTAGTCATGAATTACTTAAAATTAAACAGCATGTGCATGCAGATAAATTAGTTCCCGCAGTTTCCGCAGAAGAAGCTGAGGTTTCTGAGGTTTCTGAGGTGATAGAAGAGCCCATTCCACAAAATCGTCGTGATCCCGCCAGAGGCTGGCAAAATAACAAGTCAAGCTTTATGGTGCCGCCTATGATTAAAGGCGTGGTCAGTAGTAGCACCTTCTTGGGCGGTGCAAGTTACTTAGCCTCTGCTATTGCAGGTGCTTCTCAAGCCGTATTGTGGTTTGGCACAGCAGCTTCTGGTGTTTCAGCAGGTCTTGCTGGTTTATTAGGCTGGATTGGCGTTGAAAAAATAAGAGATGCGGCTCACAGTGATCGTCGTTTAAATCAAGTAGAAAAAAAATTAAATACAGATCAGGCACGTTTAGCAAATGTCGCTAATGTTGCGAAAACTGAATATCAAACAGCCTTAGATGCATTGCAAACATTAACAAATATCGGTACACCACAACAAACAAGAAGACAGGGTGCGTTACCGGTTGCAACTTTATCAGATCTTGACGCTATCACACCTTTGAATACTTTAAATCGAGTATTTGAGGCGTTAAATGAGGCTAATCCGCTCATTGTTTTTTTAGAGGCTAATAAAGCTGTTTTGGGTAAAGAGCAAGATTTTTTACTCAAAGATAGGCAAGGTTCAAAACGTCTTGTCCTCACAAGTTTTAATCACATTATCACGCATGCAGATGATAAAAAAATAGACCTATTAATGCCTGCACAACTCTATGACAAACTAAAAAATTGCGAAGCAGTTTTAAATCGATTAGGACAAGTTGTTGCTGAGCGACAAGCAAAACAGGTTTTAACTGAATTAACGACACTTGTTCGCCCGATGTTGAAAAGTGTAGAAAAATTGGTTTATTTGCATGAAGCTGCGCAGACAACTGCTAAGCATCTGGAAAGTGTTGAAAACCACCAAATTTCTATTGCTAAAGAACGAGAAGAAAATCAGTTTTCACGTAAGGCTGCCACAGGTTACATCGGTAGTGCAGGAATGTTAGGTGCAGGCAGTGGATTGGGGATTGCTAGCCACTTTGTGAGTGCAGGTTCGGCGCTAGCAAGTGGATTTGCTATGGCAAGTAGTTGGGCCGGCGGGGTAGGCTTGGTTGCTTTATCAGCAAGTTATGGTGTGAACTGGCGTAATAAATCCAAAGAATACAACAGGCTGAGTAACGTTATGCGTGTTGTGCAAGCGGCTGATCCTAATGTAAACGAACCATTTTTGCCAACTGTTGTAGGTCAGCATCATGGTTTTCTACAGCATGTTAATAATCGCATGGATCAAGTCCGTCGTGAACGTAACCTTTGGCGTTCAGGCACTATTGCTTTAGGGGCGCTAGGTGCGGCAGGTATTGCTGCGGCAGGTGTTGCTTCTTTCGGTATTATCCCTGCTGTTGCTTTGGTTGCTTTTGCTGTTGTGACATTAGTAGGCTCTGTGCCGCTTCTGACGAATACATTCCAACTGTTCAATCGTTATGCTAATTGGGGTGGGCAATATCAACGCCGCAATGAAGATTCAATTGATGTTGATGATACATTGCTTGATTCAGCTGAAGATCGTAAGAAAATATTTTGGGTTAAAAATGGCGGAATGTTTAACCTCATAAATGAAAAAGTAATGGAGTTAGCTCAAATAATAGGTGATGAAGAACGTTTGCAAGGAAAAGAAAAAAATCATGTTGATATTTTACATAACCGTAAACCGCTGCCCCAAAGGACACAGCCGCTATTAACGCTTTATCGACAAGAATCAAGAAAGGAAGTTTTCGAGAATATTAAAGCGCGGGCAAGATGGATACAGGATCAAGCTTTTAATCCAAATGTAGGCCAAGCTATTTTAGCGAAAAATCTAGCCTTAAAAATTGAAAAATCTGGCCAAGCCGGTGAAATTGATACAGCCGTAGGAAGAACTTTAACGGGTGCTTTTAATGATTATTTTACGCATCGTTTAAACTTTCTACAGCATCGCAAACAACGATTGGAAGGCATTTTAAAATCATTGGAAGTGAGCTTTAAAACAGGTGAGGCTCCTTCAGTAGAACAAATAGCCTATTTTGATCAGATCAAAACAAAATATGCTTCAAGTGAGCATCAGTGTAAAGGGCTAAATCGCTATTTAGATGACTTATCTAAATTTCAGACTAAAACCACAAGTGTTACCAAGATGAGTGAAGAAGATAATAAAACTTGGCAGGCTTTACAGCTTCGTTTTATGGCTTTAACGGGTGCTTCTCAGCATATGTTCACGCGTAAAGAACAAAAGCAAATAGCAAGGTTAACGGGAGAAGGTCAACCTTTGCATGGGATAATGAGTGTTACATCGTATCGTGCTGGTTTTACCGATCATATTGCAGAATGTAAAGTGTTAGATGATGTTAAATTTGCTAAAGCAGTACTTGAAGATGTAAATGATGGCGGTAATTTGCTGCGCACGATGTTGTCAGCTGCAAAAAGAGAGGACAGAAATAAGCCAAGTAAACTTTCTAAAAGATTTGCTGATTATTTTGTCTCTGTTTTACCGAATATTGAATTTGGCGATTTAATTTCAATGTTTGAAAGGTATGAGCTAAATAATCGTACTAAGCCAGAAGCAAATGTTAATAACTCAGGTAAGCCTTATCTTGCCGCGGCATAGGCTTGGGCAGTGGCGGTTAAGCAATAAACAGGCTTAACTAAAATGAGTTAGGACTTACGCAAAACCGCCCAGCTTTGTTGCCCTGCTTCGTCGTACGATTTGTACTGTCTTCATCAGGACGCCTTGCTGGAACAATTTTGCGTAAGTCCTAATGAGGAGGAGGTATCTCAAGCTGAAATAAATTAAAAAAGGAATGGCATCATGGAAAATGATGAATATTTTGAGATCAAAGGATCGGTGGATGATGAAACTCTTGATGATTTTATGGAGACTCTCTACGAGACCCTTGAGACAATTGAGCACGACTTAAACGTCCTTGAGCTTTCTCCAGAGAGTGAAGAAACCATTCATAAGGTTTTTCGTAATCTGCATACACTCAAAGGCAATACCAAAATGGTTTTTCTGGAGCCGCTTAGCTACTTTCTTCATGCTGTAGAAGAAGCTTTTAGTGATATTCGCTCGCGTCGTTCTCGCTTTAACCGTGAACTAAAAGAAGTTTTCCTTTTATCTATGGATCAATTTCGTTTAGCGGCAGAAAGTATGGTTCAAGTGGGTAAAATTGAAACGGCGCCCCTTGAAAAGCTCTCTAATGGCTTGCTAAAACTTAATCAAATCCCTCCTGAGGAAGTGCCTCGTTATATCGCCGAACTATTCGTTTTATTGGGAGGCAAACTTTCTAGTTATCTTGATTTGTCTCCAAGTCAGATAGCTATGTCAACCTTAAGTGCTTCGACACACCCATCGTCCCCACGGGATAAGATGAATTTTGTTGAGGATAAGAGTAAGGATCTGCTTTTTTTTACGCAAATAGCTAAGTACATTGATAGTAAATCCTCTTATTGGGAAAACAGGGCAGAAAATATTTTGAGCCATACTTTTCTTATTAATGAGGAAATGGGTAATTGTGTTGATGTTGATCAGCTATCTGCCGCTGTTTATTTACATGATATTGGCATGGTCTTTATTCCTGATCATATTTTGCATAAACAGGAGAAATTGAACTCGCTTGAAGAGAAGTTTATTCGAAGACATCCTACCCTAGGATTTGAGTGGGTTATTCGTATGCCAGGCTGGGAAACGGCTGCTGAAATTATTGCTCAGCATCATGAGCGCATTAATGGAAAAGGTTATCCCAAAGGACTGCAGGGCGCAGAGATTCACTTAGGTGCTAAAATGCTTGCTGTGGTGGATACTTTTTACTCTATTACTAATGAGAGAGCAGATCGCACTTATAAAAGATCTTTATTAAGAGCCATTAAAGAAATTAATGCTTATGTAGGATCGCAGTTTGATAGCCAGGTGGTGGAAGCTTTCAATGAGGTAATAAGAAAAAAAATAGCTAAACTGAGTAAGTCCTAATTTAGCCATTTTTTAATCGATAAAGTAAGAGACCTACCTGTGCGCATACTGTTTTTATTTACGCTTTGTTTTATCAGCAGGTTTGTTTTTGGTGTGGGTATTAATCCTCATCAAAATTGGCAAAGTTTTGATACCCCCCATTTCAAGTTTAATTTTGTGGCTAAAAATAAGGCTGATGCCATTCAGTTGAGCAATATTGCTGAAAGCGTTTATCCCCATGTCACCCAGGCTTTTAACTGGACACCAAAAGAGAAAACAGAGGTTGTGTTATCTGACTTCACAGATAGCGCTAATGGTTTTGCAACACCCTTACCCTTTAATCACGCAGGTATTTTTCTTTCTCCTCCTACTGATGGTGAATTACTGACCAATGAAGATTGGCTGGTGGGTGTTTTTCTGCATGAGTTCACACATATCGTCCATCTTGATAAAGCAGGCGGCATACCTCAAAACTTAAGAAATGTATTTGGTCGGCAGCTCTTTTCTTTCCCCAATAGCCTGCAACCTTCTTGGCTTATTGAAGGCTTGGCAACGTGGATGGAAAGCCGCGAGGGAAAACGGCAAGGACGCTTAGGTAATACTTATTTTGAAGCCCTAATGCAAAGTGAAGTTAAGTTAGGGCTTAAATCTTTAGCAGAAATTAATGCGAATGGAAATTCCTGGCCTTTTAATAAAGCTTATTTATATGGGGCATATTTTTTTAAGTTTTTAGAAGAAAAATATTCAGAAAAAGCGGTATTTCATTTTGTTGAAAATTATAGTGACAATTTTATTCCTTTTCGTGTTAATTCAAATCCTGTCTCAATTACAAATAAAAATATGAGTCTTTTATGGGAGGAATATGCAAGTTGGCTGAGAGAAACGTTTCAATTAACCAAGCACAGAAAAGCTAAAAGCCCAGAAATAATAGGGAAAAAATTAGTTACCAACGGCGCGCTTGTTCGTAGCCCCACTCAAGCAGCAGATGGCACGCTTTTTTATGTGGAAGCAGATGGTTACACGCAGCCGAAATTAATCCGCCTTACAAAAAAAGGTGTGCGATCAGTGTGGGGAAAGGTGCATTTCAGTGCAGAACTGCGAGCTGAAGATGCGGATCATGTCTTACTTATTCAGCCTGAAGTTTGTCATAACAATGATTTTTTTAATGATCTGTATCGCGCTACATCTCATACCTTAAAACGTTTAACGCATTGTGCTCGTTTTAGAGCTGTCGCGCCTAGAAAAACAGGGCAGGGTATGGTTGCTGTATTATTTGATTCAGGGCTATTTTCGCTGGTTTCGCTTACGCCTCTTGGCAAGAAAGAACAGACGCTTCTTGTTTTACCTAAAAATGAAGTTGTAACCGGTATTGATATTGCTCAGGATAATCACACACTTATTTATACAAGTAGAAATAATCATCATTGGCGTTTACAAAGTTTTGATATCCCAACAAAAGCGGTTACAACCTTAATAAAAGATAAGGCTGTTAAACGAGCACCAAGATTTAGCAAAGATGAAGAATCCATTTTATTTATTGCTGATTATAATCACACCTATAACGCATGGCGTTATAACCGTACTTCTTTACAGTTAGCACCCATAACGCATACTTATTCTGCTGTATTAGAAGCCTCAGGCTTAAGCGAAAACGGCATAGAGGGCTTAACTGTATTAGAGGGGGTTCCGGGTAAAATTACGTCGCTTTATTCTTATAGATCAGAAGCTTATATGCCAGATATGCCAGAGCCTTACTCTAAACTTTTAGCTGACAATCTATTATCCCAAGACGAAATCAGGGCGTCTGAAAGTGAAGAAAAACAGCTTGTGCGTTTTTCACAGAAGGAGGTGCAAGTAGAAAATCTACGTGCTTATTCACCACTTGAATCACTCCATCCGCGTGGTTGGCTGCCTTTTGGTGCGCTAACAGACGGCATGCAGGCAGCAGGTTTTTCCTTGTTTGGTCAAGATGTTTTGGGGGTGCATCAATACACGTTAAGTCCACAAATTGAATTTAGCCAGTCTGAATTTTTGGGGACGGCAAACTATCTTTATCACCAGAATCATTTGCTTCAACTCTCACGCACGATCGATGTCCTTAATACGGTTTCAAATGACAATAAAGTCGAAATCAGCCGTTATGATTTAAGTTCACGCTTAGATTGGATCAGTGCTTTCCCTTATGAAAGGCGCGATTTTAATTTTATTTTTGCTGTGGGCGGTGAAATTAATCATAAAAAAAGAACCATCGTTGATGTATCTGAACAAACCAGAGTAGATGAAAAAGTATTCGGCGCTTACCTTCAATATAATTCACTGAAAAGTTCTGTTTTTTCTGAAGGTGTTTCAGAAGGCATGAAAATCACTTTGTTGGGTGAATCTTATGAAGCTTTTAATGCTTATTTTCAAGGCGGTATCGTGCGTGGCGATTTCCAGCATTTTTTAAGTATAGGGAAAACAGTGCTTAATACCTATGCAACCATTGCCAATGGTAGTAAAGCTGCGGAACCTTTTGAGTTAGGTGGTGCTTTTGCGCAATCCGCCATTTTTTTTAATCAAAGAGATTTTTCATTGAGAGGATATGAGGATGGCCACTCTCAATTAATCGGCCATAAATTGCAGCATGCTGTTCTTGAGTGGCGTGTGCCGGTGATGAATATTGATCGCCATTTGATGGTGCCGCCTGTGGGTTTGAATCGTTTATCGGCACTCTTCTTTTATGAGGGGGGCGCAGCTTTTGATTCTGGCGAAGAGGAGAAGTTGTATCGCGCTTCAGGTATCGAACTTTTATTTGAAGTAAAATTATTTTATTACTTGCCGTTGCCCTTGCGTATTGGTTATGCAAAAGGCCTAGATAAAACATTAGGAAAAGAACAAATTTATGCCACGTTAGGCTATATTTTTTAATTATGTGCCGTTTTACATAATGCGATTAATGAGTATTAGCACTTACGCAAAATTGTTCCAGCAAGACGCCCTGATGAAGACAGTACAAATCGTACGACGAAGCTGGGCAACAAAGCTGGGCGGTTTTGCGTAAGTCCTATACCCAAAGTAATTGGAATCACGGTGAGGCGGCAAGGGAGAGAACCCCATGAGCATAGGTAGACTATGTGATTGGGGTGAACGAGAGTAAGCCAACATGCCGCGTGTTCAAGTGTGAAGAGTCAAGTACGAAGGGTATATAACTAATTCTTTTGACCTTTTAGTAAGAACTGACCAATACGCAATATTGCATCATCAATATCTTTTTGATGGGGTAAAAAAACAATTCTAAAATGATCGGGTGTTGGCCAATGAAAAGCGGTGCCTTGTACCACAAGGATTTTTTGATCGAGCAATAAATCCAGCACCCATTGTTCATCATCTGCAATCGGATAAATTTTCGGATCAATTTTGGGGAATAAGTACAGTGCACCTTCTGGTTTCACACAGCTTATACCTGGAATACTAGTTAAGAGCTCATAGGCGCTGTTTCGTTGCTCATAAAGCCTTCCACCTGGTGCAATCAGCTCATTAATGCTTTGATAGCCGCCTAGTGCTGTTTGAATAGCGTATTGCGCAGGCACATTTGCGCATAATCGCATTGAAACTAAAATATCAAGCCCGGCGATATAGTCTTGTGCCGGTTTTTTATTGCCAGAAACCATCAACCAGCCTGAGCGAAATCCTGCGGCGCGATAATTTTTTGATAAACCGTTAAAGGTCAGAATGAGCAGATCATCTGCTAAAGAGGCTGTAGCGGTGTGCTGTACATCGTCATATAAAATTTTATCGTAAATTTCATCGGAAAAAACACATAGTTTGTGTACACGGGCAATTTCAAGTAAGGCTTCAAGTAAAGCTCGTGGATAAACAGCCCCAGTCGGATTATTAGGATTAATAATCACAATACCTTTTGTACGAGGTGTGATTTTTTGGCGAATATCATCAAGGTCAGGATACCAACCTGCGCTTTCATCACAAATATAATGAACCGCTTTACCGCCTGAAAGTTTAACCGCAGACGTCCACAATGGATAATCAGGTGCTGGAATTAATATTTCATCGCCATCGTTCAGCAAAGCCTGCATCGACATCACAATTAATTCACTGGCGCCATTGCCTAAATAAATATCATCAATGCTAATACCTTTAATATTTTTTTCCTGATAATACTGCATGACGGCTTTTCTAGCAGAATAAAGCCCTTTTGAGTCACTGTATCCTGTTGCTTGAGGTAATTGACGAATGACATCTTGTAAAATTTCATCCGGTGCTTCAAAGCCAAAAGGTTGAGGATTACCAATGTTAAGTTTAGTAATACGATGGCCTTCTTCTTCAAGACGCCTTGCTTCAACTAAAGCTCTGCCACGAATACCGTAATAGACGCCTTGAAGTTTTTTTGACTTATTCAGTAAGGGATGCTGTGAATCCATGATGAGCTTGATCTCTTGAGTGTCTTTCGGTAGTGTAAGCGCCCTAATTTCATTTTCATATTGACTTTATCTTAGTCGCTCTTAAAATTATATCGTTTGTTTATTCTTTTTGACATGGATTTTTAAGCGCCTAATTAGTTAATTTTCAGATCAACATTTATATAACAAATAATGCCATCTAATAAAATGCAGGAGAAAATATTGTGACAGCACTTGATATGGCAATCATGGGTGTTATTGCCCTTTCAATGTTGATCAGTATACAGCGTGGTTTTATTCGTGAAGCGATATCCTTAGTTGCTTGGATGGCGGCTTTTTTTATCTCTCGATTATATGGGCCTGCTTTTGCTAATTTACTTGTAGAGTTTGTGCGTAATGATTCTGTGAGATTACCTTTGGCACATTTCACTTTATTTTTAGGCATATTACTATTAGGAAGTTTAGTTAGTCTCTTGTTAAAAATGTTATTAAAAGCAGCAGGTCTTTCTGTAGCCGATAGGCTATTAGGTTCTGGGTTTGGGTTGGCCAGAGGCGTGCTCATTGTTGTAATAGTGATTGCCGCAATGGAGTGGCTGGGTTGGTTTAAAGAGGTGCCTTGGTGGAAAGACTCTTTATTTTTACCTCATTTTTCTGCTATTGAAGCATGGTGTAAAGCTTTTTTAAAAAATTTTACAGGCTATACCCTTCGTACTTGAAACCACGGTATTGTTGGCAGCACTCATTCACCCCAATCACATAGTTTATCTATGCTCATGGGGTTCACGCTCTTGCCGCCTCACCGTGATTCCAATTACTTTGGGTATATAAACTATAATAATTTCGTAAGATGAAAGTATGAATGAGTAGAAAGAGGATTAGGATGAATAGAAGAACATCGATAAAATGGACGAGTTTAGCTTCTTCAGTAGGATGGCTGGCTGGATGGGCTTCGTCAGCTTCTTCTGAAAAAAGTCCTATCGTAAGTAACCCATCTAATACCTCTTTAGGAGATCAATTTTCAGGTTTTGAAGTGGTGTTTTTATTAACAAAAGATAAGCCTGGTCGTTGGTCTGGTAAAGTCGATAGTCATTTGCCAAATATTACTTTATTAAAAGAAGAGCATCGGCATGTTGTAACGATTACCACCGCACATGAAATGAAATATAACGAGCATTATATTATCAATGCATTTTTTATTGGATGCCAGCATGAGCATTCTCGGTGAAAAAATGTTTGATCCCAATATAGATCAAGCTGCGCAATCTATTCATTTTATTGAAGGTAATTATATTGGGAGAATTTATGCAATTAGTGTTTGTAATAAGCATGATACTTGGATTGCATCAACCGTTATTTAACTAGAACTTACGCAAAGCTGCCCAGCTTTGTTATCGCGCTTCGTCGTACGATTTGTACTGTCTTCATCAGGGCGCCTTGCTGGAACAATTTTGCGGAAGTCCTTTAATTGCATTTTCTGATTAATCTTTAGGCAAAAAGCATGATTATTAATATAAAATCTCTCTTTCATAGCTTTATAACCGTCTTTATTGTGCTGGGCATAATGTGGTTTGTTGAGCTAATTAATGGGTTATTTTTTGGGCATATGCTTAATCAGTTCGGTATTTTACCTAGACGCGTTGATCATCTTTTAGGCATTTGGTTTTCGCCCTTTTTGCATCGTGATTTAATGCATCTCACTATGAATTCTTTGCCCTTTTTATTTTTTGGCTTAGTGATTGCCTTAAGAGGAAAAAAGTATTTTTTTTTGTCAGTTTTTTCATTATTACGACGAGTGGCTGGGCGGTTTGGCAGTTTGGACGTCCCGCCTATCACATTGGTGCCAGTGGCGTTATTTTCGGTTATTTAGGGTTTTTTATAGGTAATGCGCTTTTTCAACGCAGTATTTATACCCTTTTAGCTGCTTTTGTTGTTACGTCTCTTTACGGCGGGCTTTTTTGGCAGCTGTTTTCATTGGATCGTAACTTATCGTTTGAATCTCATTTATTCGGTTTTTTGTCAGGCATATTGGCTTCTATTTGTATTCAGATTGCTCATTCTGCCAAGGCGATGTCTTCTTGATTAGTAATTGATTGTAAAATATTACGAAGTGACGTTTTTTTTCTCCGTTCCTTTTTTAATCCTGTGGTTGTTCACTTTGCTGTTCATTTTGCTGTTCATTTTGTAAGAGTTGGTTTGAGTCTTCATGGCTATTCGCAGGGCTTTCAGTGAGTATGTCGCTTGAAATGACGGGGCGAGATACAGCGTTACTTTTCGGCACTTCAACTTCATTATTTGTATTTATTTGTCTTATTTTCAGTACAACCCCCATTAAAGGATGATCAAAATAATATAGGTCGTTGAGTTTAATAAGACGTTTTTCATTTAAAACAGCTGCTTTTTGTTGATCTTCAGCATGCAAATACACAACATGCACAGCCGCTTCAATCGCCCGTGTAAAACTGATTTTAAGCGTTCCTTTAATGTTTGGAATGTTCAGTGCAGGATCAGGGTCCATATTTACAAATAATGCATGAGAGGGGGCAATAACGGGCTGTCGCCAGCTACGATAAAATAATACTTTGTATTGAGGTAAAGCTTGTAATTTTTCAAAATGAGGCTGTATTAAAATATGTTCCAGCTCATTCACGGTTTCATAACCAAAACCAAAACGATCACGTGCTTGTTCGCGTGGTGAAAAGGTTTTACCTAATTCCGTGGCTTCTGCATTTCGCCTGCTAAATAATTCAGGCGCTAAAGTTGTATTTAAGTTTTGAAATAAAATAGCTTCTACTTGCACGCTTCCTGCAAAAACAGAAGAAGTATTAAATAATAGTAAAATTAATAAACAATATTGAGTTAATAAACTTTTTAAAAAAAGCCTATTTTTTAAAGTGAGCAGAATTCTTTTTAAACTCATTAAATAAATGTTCCACATGATTAAATCTTTGTTCTTCCTGAATAAGCTCGGCATAAATTTTCAGTCTTTTACCTTTTTCAAAACGAAATTGCTGAGGCTGTTTTTGCACTAGTAAAATAATATTGAGTGGGTCTATGGGGGTGTCTTCGCTAAAATCAATAAAGCCGCCTTTGGCACTTAAATCAATTTTAGTTAATTTAAGTTCGTTTGCTTTTAATTTAAGCTCTGTCACTTTAAAAAGATTTTGTGCAGGTTCGGGCAATAAACCAAAGCGGTCAATCATTTCTTCTTTTAGCTCCGTTAGTGCTTGAAATGATTTGGCGCCTGATATTCTTTTGTACAAAATAAGCCGCGAGTGAATATCTGGTAAATATGTTTCCGGAATAATTGCAGATAAATGCAAATTAATATCACAGCCATGAGAAAGAGGTTTTTTCCAATCAACTTCCTTGCCTTCTCTAATCGATTTAACCGCACTTTCAAGCATTTCAAGATAAAGCGAAAAGCCGACTGTGTGCATATGGCCGCTTTGTTCTTCACCGAGTAATGCGCCGGCGCCTCTGATCTCCATATCGTGTGTCGCAAGCGTAAAACCTGCGCCAAGATCTTGGGCTGAACTAATTGCCTCTAATCTTTTATTCGCATCTGCCGTCATACTCTTAGGCGGCGGCGTCAGTAAATAAGCGTAGGCTTGATGAAAAGAGCGTCCCACGCGTCCGCGTAATTGGTGTAATTGCGCAAGACCAAATCGATCTGCCCGTTCAATAATAATTGTATTTGCCGAAGGGATATCAATACCTGTTTCAATAATGGTCGTACACACTAAAATAGTTGTTTTTTTATGATAAAAATCAGACATGATTCGTTCTAGTTCACGCTCTGGCATTTGCCCATGCGCAAACGTAATGCGCGCATTGGGAACTAATGCTTGGAGATTTTCAACCGTTTTCGCAATCGTCTCAATTTGATTATGAATATAATAAACTTGGCCACCTCTTAATAACTCACGAGAAATAGCTTCTTTTATTAAATTATTGGCATATTCCTTCACAAACGTTTTAATGGATAATCGTCTGGCAGGGGGCGTTGCGATAATTGAAATATCTCGTAAGCCAGAAACAGCCATATTTAGCGTACGTGGAATGGGCGTGGCGGTTAATGTGAGCATGGGTAAATTTCCACGCATTTTATTAAGCTGTTCTTTGTGGCGTACGCCAAAACGGTGTTCTTCATCCACTACAATTAGGCCAAGATTTTTAAATTGCACAGAATCTTGCAGTAGTTTATGTGTGCCAATAACGATATCAACTTTTCCTTCTTTAATATCAATAAGAGAAAGCGTTTGTTCTTTAGCACTTTTAAAGCGCGAAAGTACGGCTATCTTAAAAGGCCAACCCGCAAAACGATCACAAAATGATTCATAATGCTGCTGAGCGAGCAAAGTCGTCGGCACTAAAATGGCGACCTGCCTGCCATGGTAAGCCGTGACAAAACAAGCGCGCATAGCAACTTCAGTTTTGCCAAAGCCAACATCGCCACAAATAAGACGGTCCATTGGTTGGCCTGATTGCAAATCACGTAAAATAGCGTCAATAGCATTGTTTTGATCGACTGTTTCTTCAAAGCGAAATTGATCACAAAACTGCTGATAAGCTTCAGCATCATTAGTATAAATATCCGCTGTTTGTGTTTTTCTTCTGGCATAAATATCCAGTAGTTCAACGGCTACATCACACGCTTTTTCTTGCGCTTTTTTCTTTTCTTTTTGCCACTCTTCATGCCCTAATCGATGAAGCGGTGCTGAATCAACATTAAAGCCTGCATAGCGTGAAATAAGATGTAGTGATGAAACGGGTACATAGAGTTTTGCTGTTGCTGCATATTCTATAGCGACAAATTCATGCAGCCTATTTTCAACTTCTAAAAGCTGCAAACCACGGTAACGACCAACGCCATGATCAAGATGAATAATGGGATCGCCCAATTTTAGCTCCGTTAAACTTCTGACAATAAGCTCGCTATGATCTTGTTGTCCCTGTTTTTTTCTAGAAGAACGGGTTACACGGCCAAAAAGAACAGATTCAGGTACGAGACTGATTTTTTGCTCTGTCAGCTGAAAGCCTTGGCTTAGCAAGCCAACAGTTAGGCCAATAGGCGCCTCACTTTGCATAAACTCAAACCAATCGGTAAAAACCTGATGCGTAATCGCATGCTGTTTTAGCTGTTCGCTTAAGGTTTCTTTGCGCCCCATTGTTTCTGCAATAAATAGAACACGCCCTTGATCTATATTTGCTTTGTGAGTCCATTGTTGTACCTTCAGCCAAGGATTTTCGGCTTTGCTCTCAAGCACTAAATGATCAAGCTTGACCAACTTAGCGTTGAAGTGATGGGTTGTATTTGCGGTAAGGGGTGTATCATGAACAATCACACGTGCAAAACGATTGAAGCCTTCAAATAGCTCATTTTCAGGTAAAAACATTTTGTGAGCCGGTAGTATGGGTCTTGTTCGATCGTATCGTAACGACTCATATTGGCGATTAATTTCTGCCCAGAAATTCTGGATAGAAGCCTGCAAAGAGCCTGCATGAAATACCAATGTATTTTCTGGTAAGTAATCAAATAAGGTGGCTGTGGTCTCGAAAAACAGCGGTAAATAATATTCAATCCCGGCATAAAAAACGCCTTTTTCAATATCTAGAAAAAGAGGGCATTCATTTGGATTAACATCGAACTCATTAAGAAAACGATTTTTAAAAAAACGAATCGCTTCTTTGTTGAAAGGAAATTCTCTTGCAGGTAAAAGATGAATGCTTTTTATTTTTTCAATAGAGCGCTGTGATTCAGGATCAAAAGTACGGATTGACTCCACTTCATCATCGAATAATTCAATGCGAAAAGGTTGCGTACTGCCCATGGGAAATAAATCAATCATTGCGCCTTTAACAGAAAACTCGCCGTGCTCATAAACATGATCTCTTAAGCTATAACCTGCCTGAATTAGCTCGCGTCTTAAAATCGCTAAATCCATTTTGTCGTGCTCTTTAAGCGTAAAACTATAGCCACGCAAAAAAGACAGTGGAGAGAGGCGATGAGCAAGGGTATTAATAGCAATGACAAGAATAATGTTTTTGTTTTTGCTAATTTCGTTGAGTGTGCTGATTCGCTCAGAAATCACATCTTGGTGTGGTGAGAAATGATCATACGGCAGTGTTTCCCAGTCAGGAAAATGTAAGATAGCGACATCTTCATTACCCAAAAAAAAGCGTAATTCCCCCGTTAGCTGGTCACATTCAAGGCTGTTATTCGTTACAACAAGAAGGGGTTTTTTATTTTTTCGCACTTCCTCGCATAACGTGAGAGCCAGCGCGCTACTCATCACATTACCCCATTGGTGGGTTTGTTTTTTTTCAGGAAAATCTTCAGTAATAAAAGGGCGTAATTTTTTCATATAAAATTAGACAGTCTCAGTTAGCATGAGGAGAAAAGGCATAAATGATCTGGATATATACCCAAATACGAAGGATAGTAGAGCAAAATACATCAAATTAGTTTAATGCTTGGCGTATTTATTAAAGGTGGCGTGGGGCAGTTTATGAGAGGAAAAAGGGTAGGTCAAGCGCTAAAAGTTTAGGGCTTACGCAAAATCGCTCAGCTTTGTTGCCGTGCTAATAAAAAAATAAAAACCCTCTGAACGTGTTGAAAAGAACACCTGAACAGAGGGGGAGAAATTAAATTTAGTGATGTACTTTAATACGAATGAGTTCTGGCGAATGCTCCTGTAGTTGAGCAGGCTCGTCTATTGAAAGTGTATCTACCATTGAGGCAATATAGAAAAGTGAAATAAGGCCTATTGTCAGTAAAGCCCACGGGCTTAAAAAATAACCGATCATTATTTGGGCAATCAATGAAAACCCTAAAAACTTGTTGAGATTACTTAAAATCATATCATTCACCTCATTCCATCATTTTTTTTAAGGCAATTTATTTTTTATCGCGAACTTAAAATATGAAATCCACAAATTAAGCTTAGTTCTATAATGATCGCAATCACTACTGCGAGCGTAACTTATGGTTATTATTTTATCAATCTGTATAGTTATAGCGTTTTTTAATATTAAGTTGTGCCTGATATAAGCAAATTTTTGAATAAAAAACTTTGTTTATGAGATGGTATTTTGACTAGTTCATTATTACACTTTGTTACGCATTGATTTACACCATATCTATACCCTTCGTACTTGAAAACACGGCATTGTTGGCAGCGCTCGTTCACCCCAATCACATCGTCTATCTATGCTCATGGGGTTCACTTGCTTGCCGCCTCACCGTGATTCCAATTACTTTGGGTATATTCGCAAGGAATAAGGTTGCTATGAAATACTTAACATTAATACGGCATGCTCAAGCCCAGCCACATCAAAAAGAAGATTTTTTGCGAAAGCTTGATCGTAAAGGCGAAAAAGAAGCTCAGTGGCTGCCACTATTTTTATCGCGTACTTTACAGCATGGCAATATTCCTTTAATTGATAAATTAATCGCCAGTAGCGCAACAAGAACCACAGAAACAGCTAAAAGAGTTGCCTATGGTTTAGGGTTTGCGATAGGCGCTATTCAGTTAGAACAGAGCGTATATCATGCCCAGTTACACGATCTTCTTACTTTATTAAAAGCAGTACCCAATCGTTTTCAACATGTTTGTTTAATTGGCCATAATCCCACCATAGAATGGTTTTGTAAGGAAATGCTTTGGGAAAAAGAAGATAAAGTGCAAGCGCAATGCTTCTCAACAGCGAGCGTTGCGGTGATTGAGTTAGAAATAGATCATTGGGAAAAAAGTGTGCTTAATTTAGGCGCGCTTATTAAATTTGCCTCGCCTTCTGTTATTTAATTTTATAGGACTTACGCAAAATCGCCCAGCTTTGTTTGTCCTGCCTCGCCGTACAGCGTGTACTGTCTTCATCAGGACGCCTTGCTGGAACAATTCTGCGTAAGTCCTATTTTACCAATAACCTACAAAATACCTACGCCGACGGCAATAAACCATGTAACGATGGTTAGTAGCGCACCCATCCATGAGGCTTTCCATAAAGAGAAAGGGTATTGAGTATGATTAATAATTTTAAAGTCTGTAACATAGAGCGTTTCACAAGCACCATTGTCCGTATCTTTTCTAGTGACACTGCTTTTGCGTATAATGCCGTTTTTATCGCCATAGTTTGCAAGTAAGCCTTCGATCTGAATTTGATCGCCTCTTTTAATTTGATTTATTTTTTTTATGATACGTTGATCAGCGCTTAATAAATGGTTATTAGATAATTGATCTTGTTTGAAGCTGTCAAAAACAGATTGTGATTTTGTTTCAAAAAAACAAGTGTAGTCGCCATTGTAAAAATCAATATGATTGAGTAATTCGCTTTTAATGTTGCTACCCCAAACCACACATATATCTGAAATATTCAAATTGTCGCCTTTCTCACCCCATTTTTTATGCAGGCCATTTTCAAGATCATGTTGACGATAAGAAACGACAATGCCTGTTATTTTATAATCATATAGGGGCTCAATAAAAAACTCGTTTTCGCCTTTTTTAATTTTAAAAGGCAGTTGAATTGTTGGGTTTTGTAATGGGTCATTAGCAGCCTCTGCCGTTACATTCCACCTTTCCGGAAAATAATTGCGCTTTGAAAAGGAAAAAATCATGCCTAAGCAGCACAGGATAAAAATCAACTTATGGAGTTTTTTTAGCAGCATGATTTTTATTGGTTTTATTTTTGTAGCGTTTGTAGGGGTAAATACTGAATTTACCCCAGCTCAAAACAAATTTAAGGATAATTGGGTAAATCAAATCCACGTCCATCAATCGTATTCGTAATGGCGGCATCTGAAGAACCTTTGGTAAGTAAATCGACAACGACAGCGGCATGCGCAGTGATAGGCGGCGTTGATGCTGTACTATAACCAAAAGTGCCTAAACCATCGTAAGCACAGCTTGTGGTGGGTGCGTAGGTAATATTTGAGGCTGCAGAATTAGTTGGTTCAAAATACTCGCTGGTTGCGCTATAGGTAATATGTTGGCGCTGTGCATAGTTGCTGAGTGTATGGCTATTACCAGGGCCTGCCCAGTTGCAAATCATGCCTTTAATTTCGCCGGTTTGTGAGGTTTGAATAGCGTCACCAAAACCAAAATAAGCTTCACCGCTCACTTGCGTATCCATGCTTAAGTTAAATACGCGCGTATGACTATCATTACTACCGGCTTGCCAAGCGTAGGTATAATCGCCCTCAATGGTGGTGGGATCAAAAGAGGCCGTAAAGATATAAAAGTTATCACTCCAAGTAACATCAGGGTTTACAACTGAGCCAGAAATAGCGCTGCTATTAACCGCTTCTGAAAGTGCATTAATGGTGTTATGTCCGCAAGTTTGTACGCCGCGTGATTGAAAGCGTAAATCGGTATTACTGTGCTTGTTATAGTGCAGTGAGCCATAGTAGGTAACATCATTTGCGCCCATGCTACCCATACTTCCGCAGTTGCCGCCATTAAAGCTATCTTCAACGGAGTAAGTTAGTAAACCTTCATAGGTGCTGGAAGAGGTACCCGTTTGATGTACCAAATCAACGGCAACATCGTAAGGTGTACCTGATTTTGTATAGCTAAAGTCAATGGCATAAGTCCAACTTTTTCCGTCAACACCCAAGCTCATAGTGGCTGTTGTGAAGGTTGTATTTGTGATTGCTAAGGCTGTGAATTGGCTTGTGAGCGTTACAGTGCTACCCGCTACAATATCGGCTGGCCAGTTTTTCCCAGTACTTTCATAGGCACGAATCATCGTTGCAATCGTCATCAGTGAAATATAAGTGCGATCTTTTACACCGCCTAAGCGTGCATTTAATTCAGCAGAAGCACAGGCTTCTGTCGTTGAACCTTCTTTTTCCGTCCACATCCCTAAATCACCTGTGGGCAAAGAAGGATAAGTATCCATTCCCATTGCAGTTGCATCAGTACCGTTAGGGTGATTTTGATAGTAAAGTTTAGGCCCGTAACAGGTTGCATCCTGATCTTTACTAAAAAAAAGTTCAGGTTCAAAGGTGGTTGCGCTAGCGGTCGTTGTACCGCTCAGAATCTCATTGATATTATCTGAAGCATCAGCGTAAGCTGTACCGTTTGTGGTGGTCGCTTTTGCGATGCTTCGTGATCTTAGTGAGGCAGAAGGATCGCTTGAGGTATCCGTAGGAGAGGCGACCATAAGCCCTGCCGGAAAGGCATTGCTGCTTGTATTATCGCTTGCTGTGGTGGTGATTTCCGTCGTGGTTATCGTGTTTGTTGTTGCATTGTTAGAGCCTGAGTCGCAACTAGCAAGCAAGGCAACGAATGGGGTAATTAATAGGCTAGCTTTATATTTTAAGGGTTTTTTCATTGTGGTTATCCTTATTACTTTATTCTTATTTTTTTAGTATAGAACGAGCTTTAATTTAAATTTTACTTTGAGCGATATCAAAACGCGTTCTGTACGGATGTTCAAAATTCTTCTACATTATGTCGACAATATTTTGGCTGTATCATGATTATTTTATAACTTATTTTTAGCTGCTTTTTTTGGGGGGTTATGACAACGATTAAACTCATCCTGTTTTCTTTATTAGGTTTAACGCTTTTTTTGGTCGTAATGCATTTCATTTCTTTAAATGAACAAAATGTAATCGTAACGACTTTATTGGGCCCTTTACCACGGGCTTCATTAGGAAAAACAGTTATTTTAACTTTCGCCTGTGGTGGCTTATTAGGCTTACTGTTTGGTTTTTTACCTAGTACGCTTGATAAAATGTTAATTACGCGTTTGAGGATGCAGCTGAAAAAAGCGCAAGCGCTTAGTGAAAAAGAAAAGGGTGATAAAGAAAATGTTGAAGAAGTCAAAGCTGAACAAACTAAAAGTCAGCAGCTTGATACAAAACACGGTACACCCTTAAGTGAATCGAAAGAAATAGTGGTGTGAGTGTGTTAATCACAAGGTGTAACCCTTTCCATGTCTGACGCAGGTTTACTTGTTTTAATTGTAATTGCGATCGCCATTGGCTGGTCGCTAGGACGAAGCGAAAGAAAGCGTCGTGAATTTACCTATCTTGATTGGTCTCAGGATTATTTGCAGGGCGTTCAATCTTTATTTAAAGAAAAACCGAATGAAGCTATTGAGCTTTTACTTTCCTCCTTAGAAAAGTCTACCAATACTTTAGAAGTGCGTCTGGCTTTGGCAGGCTTTTATCGAAAGCGCGGAGAGGTTGATCAAGCAATTAAAATTCATCAAAGCTTGCTCGCTGAGCCTAATCTTGATCCTAAGCAGTTATCAGCTGTTGAACTAGCGCTGGCACGTGATTATCTCTCAGCAGGCTTGCTTGATCGTGCTGAGCGATTATTACAAGGTTTAGTGCGAGAGGGCAGCTTTTGTAAAACAGCAGCGCTTGAACATTTAGTACGTATTTATGAGCAAGAAAAAGAATGGAAAAATGCAATTGAGTGCGCTGAAATGCTGGTCAAGGCAGGTCAGCCTGTTATGGCGCAGTTAGCGCAATATCAATGTGAAGAAGCAGAACGTTTTTTACTTAATGGTGAAACAGAAAATGCACGAAAACATTTACAAGAAGCCTTAAAAGTCGATAAAAAATCAGTACGTGCTTCAATGGTTTTAGCGCGCATTGAGTTTCAGTTTTTGCATTATGATCAAACGATTCGTTGGCTGAAAAAAGTGAGATTTCAAGATGCCCACTTTGTTTCTGAAACATTAGATTTAGCGCAAAAAAGTTTTCAGGCGTTGGGTAAAATAGACGAATTTAAAGAGTATCTTCAGCTGTGTTATGAAGAGACGCATGCAATTGTGCTGCTGCTTGCGTGGGTGCAGGTTTTAATGAAGGAAGGACAAGTTAAAACGGCATTGGAAAAACTTAAGATACATTTGACCGAAACCCCTTCTTTAAGGGGAATGCTTGAGTATGTTGTTTTAATAGAAAAACAGGCAAGTGCTGTTGATCTGGGCATGTCGGAAGTCATAACCGTTGAGTTAAAAACCTTGCATGATTTTTTAGTTAAAATGATTGAGCAGCGTGCTCAGTATATTTGTCGGCATTGTGGTTTTAAAGGGCATTCGCTTCATTGGTTGTGCCCTGGTTGTCATCATTGGGGTGTGATTAAGCCCCTCGCTAATTTAGAGGTGTGATGCTTGTCTATCGTTAAAAAAAATGATTCTCGTCTTACTAATGACGCTTATCTTGTGAGCGGGCCTCGTATCATTGTTGCGTTAGATTTTCCAGATACGCACGCTTTGCTTAATTTCGTTGATCGATTACACCCTGAGGCTTGTCGTTTAAAAATAGGAAAAGAAGTTTTTACCCGTGAGGGCCCGAAACTCATCGAGCAACTCATGAAAAAAGGGTTTGATATTTTTTTAGACCTTAAGTTCCATGATATTCCAACCACGGTTGCCAAAGCTTGTTTAAGTGCTTGTGAGTTGGGGGTGTGGATGATGAATGTTCATGCTTTGGGCGGTAGTCGAATGATGAAAAAAGTGACTGAGGAGGTTCAGCTTCATTATGCTTCAGCGCCTTTATTGATTGCCGTAACATTACTGACCAGTTTAAATGAGAGCGATTTACAAGAGCTTAATTTTACAGGTGATATGACAAGTAACGTGTTACGTTTAGCTTCTCTTGCTAAACAATCAAACATGCAAGGCGTTGTTGCTTCTGCGTGGGAAGCTAAAGCAATTAAAGCAGCCTGCGGACAAAACTTCATTGTGGTAACGCCCGGCATTCGCCTTGATCATGATAGTAAAGATGATCAGCATCGTATTATGACGCCCACCCAGGCTGTTGAAAATGGCGCTGATTATTTAGTGATGGGTCGTCCTATTACGAGCGCTGCTGAGCCGCTTTGTGTTTTAGAGCGCATTACTTCTGACCTTCAAAAAATATATACCCTTCGTACTTGAAACCACGGCATTGTTGGCAGCGCTCATTCATCCTAAAATAATAATTTAATTTTATTAAATAGCGAATTGATTTCTTTTTGCTATTTGTTTGAAGGGGATCACTAAATTCTGATTGTTTTTTGACCATACTTGCGGCGCTCAGAAGTTTGTTTCTGAGCGTTTTTTGGTCAATTTAGCTAGTTCATTTACTATACCCAAAGTAATTGGAATCACGGTGAGGCGGCAAGAGCGTGAACCCCATGAGCATAGATAAACTATGTGATTGGGGTGAATGAGCGGAAGCCAACAATGCCGTGGTTTCAAGTACGAAGGGTATAGTCCATTTAATTAAGAGGATCCCTTCATGTCAAGTTTAAGTATTAAAAAAATAGCGCACAGTATTTTATTATCAACATTAATCATCTGCAGTTTTACCAGTGGGGCGGTGGAGAATAAAGCAGTTGAAAATAAGTCAGTTGAAAATAAATCAGCGCTTAAAACAGAAAAAACAGCCGCAGTTGAAGTTCAGGTAAAGCAACCACAATCAGGCGAGCAAACTTTATCTTCATCGGTCAATATTAATCAAGCAACAGCGGATGAAATTGCAACAAAATTAGTAGGTATTGGGCCTGCCAAAGCACGTGCGATTATTGATTATAGGCAAGCAAATGGTGAATTTAAAAGCGCAGAAGAAGTGGCTCAAGTGAAGGGTATTGGCGAGGCAACCTTGAAAAAAAATGAGGGAAAAATTTCATTTTAGTGTTTGGTTTTTAGT
>CAMAPQ010000031.1 GCA_945860125.1 Klebsiella pneumoniae | reverse complement strand
TGATGACCCAGCTTTCCACCAGATGGTTTATGCGGTTTAGAGGCTTCAACTTTTTTATTTTTTTCCAATCTTTAGAAGGGGGTAAAGAAGAATTAGTTGAATTTAAACCCAGTCTTTCTTTGAGGGATTCATTCTCCTTTTTTAAAAGCAGTATTTTCTTGTGCAAGCTGCTGTACAAGCTTTTCTAGGAAAGCAACTTTCTCTTCTAAAAGCTTAATTTTATCGGCATCTTGCATATAAAACCTGACCTGTTAATTAGTAACGCACAGCATTACAAAACAGATCAGACAATGCAATTAAAATATGATGCTATTTTAAGGGGCGTGATCTTTTACGCTAAAAGTACTTCAGAAGTCATGATCAATATATGCAAACACTTATCTTGCGCTAGAAGATTTCATCTATCGTTTTTTGGTACTGATCAGGTGTCGGTTCTTGGTTGCCGTCGGGGGTAGGGTTTAGTTCTTTAATTCCAGGTAATTCGCTTTCTGAGATTGTCTCTTGCATGATTTTTCCAGCCTTATCCTTTGGAAAATACTCAAAGATTGCGTAAGGTGAGCCTGGGCCTGTCGGTTTGCCTGTTTTTGGATCAATTCTCACGGTAATTAGGCTGTCTGGTTGTTTTGGTAAAATATCAGGCTTTCCTTGTAGTGCTTTCTCCATAAAGTTAATCCAAATAGGAAGTGGAGCGGTGCTGCCATATTCATTTTTCCCAAGGCTTTTCGGCGTGTCAAAACCCACCCATACGGTTGTTACGTAGTGGCTATTGAAGCCTGAGAACCAGGTGTCATGCTGCTCATTTGTTGTACCTGTTTTACCTGCTAAGTCTGTTCGGCCTAATACTTTTGCTTTGGTTGCGGTGCCTTTATTAACCACATCTTTAAGGATGGACTGAATAATAAAGTTGGTATTCTCATCCATTACTCTTTCAGCTACATGCTTCTTTTCTTTTTCTGATTGATTCTCGCTTTCTATGCTTGCGCCATATTTTTCGCAGTTTTGGCATACAACAGGTGTTTGATTGGTATATATTTCTCGGCCTTCAGCATCTATGATTTTATCAATAATATGTTGTTGAACATGGTATCCACCATTCGCAAAAACAGCGTAACCGTTTGCCATTTCTAAAGGTGTAAACTCAGCAGTACCTAAAGCAAGAGAAAGATTAGGGGGTAGTTTTTGTTTTGAGAACTTAAGGCTGCTTATGTATTTAATCGCTTTTTTTACGCCTAACTGGTAAAGCAGGCGAACTGAAACAAGATTTCTTGATTCATATAATGCTTGTCTTAAACGAGTAGGGCCATAATATTTACCTGTTACATTTTTAGGGCGCCATTCTTTTTGCTGCCCTTCATCCCAAACAGAAAAAGGTGCGTCGTTAATAATGGAGGCGGCGGTATAACCGTGATGCATAGCTGCGGCATAAATAAAAGGTTTAAAGCTTGATCCTGCTTGTCTTGCAGCCTGATTTACACGATTAAAATGGCTTAAGTCAAAACTAATTCCGCCCACTGCCGCCATAATAGAACCATCCATTGGATTGAGGGAGACTAATGCGCCTTGTGCTTCAGGCAGTTGTGCTAAAAACACTTCAGGTATTAATGCTTCTTCAGCTGCCTGTGGAATATTTTCATTTGTCTTTTCTGCGGTAGTTACGAAAGGCTGCTTAGTAATGCGAATAACATCGCCCACTTGTAGGATTTCTTTTAATGACTTTGGTGGTGCGCCCATGTGATTTACATCGATATATTTTCTGGCCCAGCCTGAGTGCTCCAATAAAATTTGACCTGTCACACCATCTTGTAATGTAACGAGGGCTGATTGAGCGTCGAGCTTAATGACCACGGCAGGTTTTAGTGGGCCAATATCAAATAGCACACTAAAAATATCTTCAATGCCTTCTGATAAATCAGACGCAGTTTTATTGTTGTCTTTGCTGGCTTCTGTTTTTTTAAGTTTTTTAGCGGCAACCTTTTTTTCAGCACCTCTGTAGCCATGTCGTCTGTCGTATTCAATGAGTCCTTGAATCAGCACTTTATTCGCGTGTTTTTGTAACTCATCATTAATGGTTGTGATAACGGTATAACCATTGGTATAAGCATTTGTACCCAGCAAATCAAAGATTTCTTTTCTTGCCATTTCTGCAACATAAGGTGCGGCAAGACCAATTTCCTGAGGATGAAAGCGTGCGGTATTTGGTTGGTCACTTGCAAATTGGTGCTCATCATTCGTAATAAAGTGAAGTTTGAGCATTCGATCTAAAATCCAGTTTCTGCGTTCCATTGCGCGCTCTGGATTTGTAATAGGATTATATTTTGAAGGTGCTTTAGGTAAGCCTGCTGTCATTGCAAGCTGCGCAAGATCTAGGTCATTAATGGTTGAACCAAAGTAAACTTGAGCAGAGGCTTGGATGCCGTAAGCTCTATGTCCAAGATAAATTTTATTAACATATAGCTCCATTATTTCTTGTTTTGAAAGCTCTTTTTCTATTTCTAGCGCTAAGAGGATTTCACTAAACTTACGTGTAAACGTTTGTTCTCTTGAAAGAAAGAAGTTGCGCGCAACTTGCATTGTGATTGTGCTACCGCCAGATCTTTTTTCCCCTGTTTTAACTAATTCAACCACTGCACGTATCAAACCTTTGGGGTCAAATCCTGGGTGAAAAAAGAAGCTTTCATCTTCAGCAGAGAGGAGTGCTTTGATAAATAAAGGTGGAATTTGATGGTACTTAAGAATAGAGCGTTTTTTTTCGCCATATTCTGCTATTAGCTTTAGATCTTTCGAGTAAATGCGCAGTGGCGTTTCAAACTTTGCATCTTTAAGTGATAGCACCGAAGGAATTTTTGGCTCTAAAACCAACAATAAGCCAGACAATACAATAGCAACGGCGCCAAAACCAAAAGCGCCCAGCCAAAAAAAAGTGAATGTCATCATCCTTGAAAAATTCATAGTCTACTTGTGTCCTCGGATAAAAATTATAGCGTTACCAAAGACATAGATAAAATTATTTTTAAGTGCAATTGAAATTGACGTATTTTCTGCGCAAAAATTGCGCATAAAAAAATACCTAGGCTAGAGTTAATTATGAGGAGCACATAAATAAAGAATAGCAATATGGAATTTGTTGTCTATTTGCAACTGCTCTGATTGTCGATTGAATTTGGTATGCATGTATACAAAAAAACACTTAAAAAGAGCCAAGTTATATCTTTTTACTTTGGAAGTTAGCTAGGCTTAATTTGAGAACAAAAAGATCAAAGGGGAAAGTTCAGAACTTCTCTTTTGAATAGTTTTGAGAGTGAAAATAGGCAAAGGTGTCGCGTGTTAAAATTTATAAAAAGAAGATCATATACACCAATTTTGGGGATCGATATAAGTTCGACATCAGTCAAGCTGCTTCAGTTGGGCTACTCTGGTAGTACTTATAAAGTTGAAGCGTTTGCCGTAGAGCCATTACCACCTTCTGCTGTTGTTGAGAAGAATGTGGCTGATATTGATGGTGTAGCGCAAGCGGTAACTCGATTACTGACCAAGGCTAAAACAACGGTTAAATCAGTCGCGTTAGCTGTTTCTGGTGCATCCGTCATTACAAAAACAATAGAAATTGACAGCTCTCTTTCTGAAGAAGAGATGGAAAGCCAAATACGGGTTGAGGCGGATCAATATATTCCTTATTCACTTGAGGAGGTGAGTCTTGATTTTGAAGTGCAAGGCCCTAGCGCTAATAACCCTGATCGAGTTGAGGTTCTTTTAGCGGCTTGCAGAACGGAGACCATTGATGCGCGTGTCGGTGCATTAGAGATGGCGGGTCTTAGTGTAAAAGTAGTTGATATTGAAGCCTATTCTATTGAAAGAGCTTACCCATTAATTGCTTCGCAATTTGGGGGGGGTACCGGTAAAACAGTTGCTTTGTTAGATATTGGCTCAACAATGACATCCTTAACTGTGCTGAATAATGGAAAAATTATTTATACGCGGGAGCAATTGTTTGGCGGTAAGCAGCTTACTGAAGAAATTCAAAAACGTTATGGTTTATCGTTTGAAGAAGCGGGTCTTGCTAAAAAATATGGAGGATTACCTGAGGATTATGCAACGGAAGTATTGCAGCCTTTTAAAGATGCAATACTTCAGCAAATTACCCGTTCGCTACAGTTTTTCTTTTCAGCTAGCCAGTATAACGATGTGGATTACATCATATTAGCGGGTGGAACCTCTGCAATTCCTGGCTTGGCGAGCATGGTGCAAGAGCGTGCAGCAACGAAAACACTGATTGCGAATCCTTTTAAAACCATGATGAAATCATCAAAAATAAGTACAGAAAATTTAGATCTTGATGCCCCTTCTTTTATTATTTCATGTGGTCTTGCGTTAAGGAGTTTTGATTAATGGCAAGGATAAATTTACTTCCTTGGCGGGAAGAGAGACGAAAAAAATTAAAAATTCAGTTTGGTGTGATAACCGCTTTATCCGCTGTTATGGGTGCAGGTGTTTTGTTTCTAGTGGATTTGCGTGTGCAGTCCAATATTGAGTATCAAATCGCCAGAAGTGAATACATACAAGGCGAAACAAAGAAGCTGGAGCATCAGATTGCTGAGATTGATAGTATGGAGAAAAAGAAGAAATCTTTGAAAGAAAGAATGGAGATTATTCAAGGTTTACAAGGGAAGCGTTCTTTAATTGTTCATCAGTTTGATGAGTTAGTACGTACGGTGCCTGACGGCATTTATCTTACAAGCTTTAATAAAAAAGCGGATAAATTTTTAGTATTAGGCATTGCTGAGAATAATAACAAAGTGACTAACTTCTTAAGAAATTTAGATGCCTCATCTTGGTATAAAACAACCACGCTAACTGAATTAAAGGCGCGAGATAAAACAGAAAATGCTTTACAGATTTTTAGTTTGACCATGCTTGAAAAGCTTCCCGATAAGGCAGATGTCAAGAAAGGTACTGAACAACCAGCTGAAGTGAAACCCGCTGATGCTTCAGCAGCGAGGCAATCCTTTCCTATGCCGACCATGGGTAACCGTAATGCAATGGGTAACCGTAGCGCAGTGGGTAATCGTAATGCAGGTGATAAGTTGAAATCGACATCAAAAATAAAATGGCGCTTTCTTGATAATGATTCTTTTTGGTTTTGAGCTGGGGTAACGTATGGCATCACAAAATTTTATGGAGACGTTAAATAATCTTGATCCTGAAAATATAGGTACCTGGCCGATATGGGTACGTTCAAGTATCTGGATTATTGTCATTGTCGCTTCTGCTTTTGGTGTGTATCAATTAAAAGTGGCGGACTCTTTAGTGAAGCTTGAAGAGGAGCAAAAAAAGGAAGTTGAACATATTGATGATTTTCAGAAAAAATCATTCAAAGCCTCTGTTTTACCTCAGCTTAAAGTACAGATGTCTCAAATGGAAATAACTTTTAATACGCTGCTCAGGCAGTTGCCTGGTGAAACAGAAGTGCCTGGATTGTTAGATGATATTTCTCAGCAAGGGATTGAAAGTGGTTTGGAGTTTGAATTAATTCGTCCAGGGGATGAAAAAATTGTTGAGTTTTATGCTGAGTTACCGATTGATATTCGTGTTAAGGGCAGCTACCACGCGATAAGCACATTTATTAGTGGTGTCGCTTCTCTTCCTAGAATTGTAACGTTACACGATTTTGATGTGCAACCTGAGGTTTTAGGCAAAGAAGATCGCCTTGTTTTGACGATCACAGCAAAAACATACAGGTATAACGCAACAACGAATGGCGAAGGATAGCAATTATGCCTATAAAAATAATATCCCCTATGCTTTTTGTTCTCGCAAGTATTCTTTCAGGCTGCACTGTGGGCCAGAATAATTTTACAGATCTACAAACAAAGCTGGATGAAATTAGGCGAAGTCCGCCTGGCAAGATAGAGCCTATGCCTGAGTTTCAAGTGTATGAGGTTTATAAGTATGCCGCTTCATTGCTTAGAAGTCCTTTTCAGCCGCCGCTTGTTGTAGATCAGATTGCTTTTACGCCGCAGGGTAAAAAAGTAGAGCCTGATTTTATAAGAGTTAAAGAGCCTTTAGAAGAGTACAGCATTGAGTCGTTATCTATGGTGGGCACTATTAATAAACCCAATGAGCCCAATTATGGGCTGCTTCGAGATTCTTCTACCCTGATTCATCCTGTAAAGGTGGGGAGTTATGTTGGCAAAAATCATGGAAAAGTAATTCATGTTGAAGATATCAAAATAGATTTGGTTGAGTTGATTCCTGATGGGCAGGATGGTTGGGTCGAAAGACCACGTTCGATTATTTTAGTTTCTCAATAGTGGATGTAGTACGGACTTGAATTTTAGTGGATCGCAAGTTTAAGGATGGAGATGTATAAATGAAAGCCAGATCAGTCGAACAAAGTAAAAAAACAATAAAACCAGTCGGACGCAGCTTGTGTTTTTCGTCTGTTGTCTCGTTATGTCTCATGCTAGGAAGCACTTTTTCTGAGGCAGCAATGATTAAAAACTTGCAGTTTTCCTCTTTGCCGGGCGATCAAATAGAGCTTACTTTAAGTTTTGATGGTCCACCTCCTGAGCCGAAAAGTTATTCAATAGAGCAACCAGCAAGAATTGCGCTTGATCTGCCCAAGGCAACCAGTGGCTTGCCGCAAAAATATTATAATTTAGGCTTAGGTAACGCACGTGGCGTCAATATTATGCAGGCGCAGGATCGCGCTCGTTTGATTATTAACCTAGTTCAACTCGTGAGCTTTGAGACGCGCCGAGAAGGGAATAATCTCATTGTCACAATCGGTAAAGGGGCAGAAGAAAGACTCATTTCAACAGATACTTCTAGTGCAAAAGACTCAATTGCTGGCGTGGGTCAAAAAAGTCTTCAAGCTAAAAAAGTAGAGTCGAAATCATTATCTGAAGTTGATTTTAGGCGTGGTACTGATGGTGAGGGACAAGTAGTCTTAACGTTGACAGATCCTAATATCGTGGCAGATGTTCATGAAGAAAGCGGTAAAATTGTCATTGACTTAGTAGGCGTATATTTACCTGAAGATTTAAGAAGACGGTTAGATGTTGTTGATTTTTCAACCCCTGTTAAGAGTATCGATGTTTTATCTGAACAAGGTAGAACGCGCATATTGATTAAATCAGAAGGGAATTATGAATATCTTGCTTTCCAGGCTGACAATAACTTCACGGTGAGTGTAAAACCTGTAACGGATGAAGAGCTCGAAAAGCGCAAAAAAGATAAGTTTATTTTTACAGGCGAAAAGCTCACCTTAAACTTTCAGGATATTGAAGTACGTTCCGTTCTACAGTTGATTGCAGATTTTACCAGCTTGAATCTTGTTGCAAGCGACACGGTAGGCGGCAATATCACCTTGAGATTGCAGAATGTGCCTTGGGATCAAGCGCTGGATTTAATTCTTAAAACGAAAGGGTTGGATAAGCGAAAAATAGGCAATGTTATGTTAGTTGCGCCTGCAGATGAGATTGCTGCACGCGAAAAACTTGAGCTTGAGTCTTCAAAACAAACACAGGATTTAGCGCCTACGCATACTGAGTTTGTGCAAATTAATTACGCTAAGGGTTCAGATCTTGCCAAACTTATTACGGGCGGCGGTGAAGAGGGTGGTGGCTCAGGGTTATTAACTTCTCGCGGAACAGTTTCTGTTGATGAACGAACCAATACCCTCATTTTGCAGGATACTTCGGCAAAAATTGAAGAAATCAGACGGCTACTTAATAAGCTTGATGTGCCTGTTCAGCAAGTGTTAATAGAAGCAAGGGTTGTTATTGCTAACTCAGACTTTAACAAAGAGCTCGGTATTCGTTGGGGTGGTGGAAAAAGGCATCGTAACGGTACTTCCTCTTATCTTGCTGATGATGGAACCCTAACAACCCTTCCTTTTCATGATATCGCACTTTCTGGCAGTGGCAGTGAGGTGCTTGGTGCTTGGGATACAAACGATGGCGATCCTAGCTATTCAATTACAAGACCTGATGATTTGGTGGTTGATTTAGGTGTATCGAACTCGCAGGCAACCTCCTTTGCTTTAGGCTTTTTTAATCGCACGGGTGATTTATTAGAGCTTGAATTATCAGCAGTAGAGGCAGATGGGCAGGCTGATATTATTGCAACGCCTAAAGTGCTTACCGCTGATCAGCAGCCTGCTCGTATTGCCTCTGGTACTGAGATTCCTTACCAGGAAGCTTCTTCGAGTGGTGCTTCTACCACCTCATTTAAAGAGGCCGTGTTAAGCTTGGATGTAACGCCTCATATTACGCCAGATGGTCGTGTCATTATGGAGCTGAAGGTGAATCAAGATTCGGTAGGTAAGGTTTATAATAATGTACCGAGTATTGATACCAACAAAATTGAGACACGTGTTTTGGTCAATGATGGTGAAACAGTTGTTTTAGGGGGTGTGTTTCGTAATAACACTGTCAGTAGTGTTGCTAAAACGCCCTTTTTTGGTGATTTACCGATTGTTGGCGCGCTTTTCCGTCATACACAGCGCAGCGATGAAAAACAAGAGCTTTTAGTTTTCATTACCCCGAAACTAGTGAAGGGAAGTCTGGCTCAGCAATAGGTTGAGCGCTACAATGAGAAGCTGTAACGTACATTATTCTAAATAAAGCGCAGTGAGCGACGACGTCAGGTCGGTTTAAGGAGTAAGTATTGAATGCACCAAACAATGTACAAGACAATGTACAAGACAATGTACAAGACAACGTACCAAGCAAGGGGCCGAATCTACGCCGTGTTTTTTTAGTAGGACCTATGGGGGTGGGAAAAACCTCTATAGGTCGTCAAATTGCTCATCAGCTTAAGTTTTCGTTTATTGATTCTGATCAGGAAATTGAAAAGCGGGCAGGGGCAAACATTAGCTGGATATTTGATGTAGAAGGTGAAGAGGGTTTTAGAAAGCGTGAAGAGTCGGTTATCGATGATCTTTCTCAGCGGTCTGATATTGTTTTAGCAACGGGCGGCGGCGCGGTTGTCAGCGAAGCCAATCGTGCACGGCTATTTAGTCGTGGCGTTGTTTGTTTTCTTGATGCGCAAGTTGAAACGCTGGTTGACAGAACGCTCAACGATAAAAAACGGCCTTTATTACAGGTCGAAAATAAAGAGGAGCGAATTTTGAGTATTTATTACGAAAGGCTCCCTCTTTATCAGGAAATCACGCATCTTCATATCTACACAGATGCGGGAAAAATTAAGGATATTGCTCATCTTGTTGTACGATCTATTCAGTCTTTATCGCACTGATTTTTCTTTTGTAGAGCTTACGCAAATGTAGGGCTTACGTAAAACTGTCCAGCTTTGTTGTCGTGCTTCCTTGTGCGATTTGTACTATCTTCTGTCCGCTATGTCTGCGAAAGCGATGAATCCAGCCTTTAATTTTTTTCCAACCTGTTAAGAGGCTTATTGTGATACCCGAGCTTGCTCATTTTTTTTTAATAGTGGCCTTGGTTCTTGGCTTAATGTTAATTGCAACTGTGATTTTTGGTGTGCGCCGGCAAGATAATCATTTAATGCTTTTTTCAAAGAGTTTGGTTTTTTCTCAAGGGTTTTGCATTGCGCTTTCTTTTATAGCGCTCATGCTGTTATTTGTTCAGAATGACTTTACGGTGAAGTATGTCTCAGAACACTCCAACACCCTTTTGCCTGTATGGTATCGCATGGCGGCCGTATGGGGTGGGCATGAGGGGTCGGTCTTGCTGTGGGCGCTTGTATTAAGCGGCTGGATGTGTGCTGTTGCAAAAGCAAAGACAGTTATTCCTTCTAATATTTTAAGCTTGGTATTAGCAATAATGGGGGCGGTATTATTAGGCTTTTTGCTGTTTATCTTATTTACATCCAATCCTTTTGACCGAATATTGCCAACTTTTCCGATGGATGGTGCTGATTTAAATCCGCTTCTACAGGATATTGGTTTGATTTTGCATCCCCCCCTTTTATATATGGGGTATGTTGGTTTTTCTGTTGTTTTTGCTTTTGCAATTGCAGGCTTAATTACCGGTAATCTTGATGCTGCTTGGGCAAGATGGGCAAGACCTTGGACGATTACCTCATGGAGTTTTTTATCCGTTGGTATTGCTTTGGGAAGTTGGTGGGCTTATTACGAGTTAGGGTGGGGCGGTTGGTGGTTTTGGGATCCTGTTGAAAATGCTTCCTTCATGCCTTGGTTGGCAGGAACGGCTTTATTGCATTCTTTAGCAGCAACAGAAAAAAGAGGGGTATTTAAAGCTTGGACAATTTTACTCGCCATTTTGGTTTTTTCTTTAAGTTTGTTGGGCACCTTTCTTGTCCGTTCAGGCGTATTAACGTCTGTTCATTCTTTCGCAAATGATGCGTCAAGAGGTGTTTTTATTCTGATTTTTTTAGGTGTGGTTGTTGGTGGGAGTCTTGCTTTGTTTGCATGGCGCGCACCTCTTTTTCGAGGGCAGGCTGAATATAAAATCATTTCAAAAGAAGCTATGATTTTTTTGAATAATCTTGCGTTAACCGTTGCAGTAACAGTCGTGTTGCTTGGCACATTATTTCCCCTTGTTGCAGAAATTATGGGGTTTGGAAAAATATCTGTAGGCCCGCCTTACTTTAATGCGCTGATGATTCCTGTTTCTTTGTTTTTAGTTTTTTTGCTTGGTTTTGCCCCTTTTATTAAATGGAAAAAGGATAATGCAAAAGTTACTTTTAAAAAATTGGCCTGGATATTACCACTGGCGCTTGTTTTGGGCGTATTACTGCCACTTTTTATTGAGGGGTCTTACTCTATAAAAACGGCGCTCGTTATAGGGCTTGTTTTGGTGGCCGTCATTCGTTTGTTTTCAGAGATAGCAAAGCAGGCGTTATCTTATAATGTTAGTTTTTTAAAGGGATTTACGCGCATTCACCGTAGTTATCTTGGGATGCATAGCGCGCATTTTGGTTTGCTCGTCACCGTCGTGGGTGTCAGCATGACAAGCCTGCATAGTATTGAAAAAAACGTAAAAATGGCGAGGGGTGATACGCTTGTTATTCAAGGTTATCAGGTGGTATTTGATAAGCTTGAAACGTTTGAAGAAAAGAATTATGAGTCTCGCCAAGGTTTTTTCTCTCTTTATCAGAATGATAAATTCATAACAACGTTAAAGCCAGAAAAGCGAAGTTATTCCGTGCAAAAAAATCTCATGACGGAAGCGGCCATTGATGGTGGGTTATTTCGTGATATTTATGTTGCGCTTGGTGAGCCTTTTCCTGATGGAAGCTGGTCTGTGCGTGTGCAAGTTAAGTCGTTTATTCGCTGGATTTGGGCGGGAGCGTTATTTATGGCTCTGGGTGGGTTTTTGGTTGTGATAGATCCTCGTTACTCCACTAAACTTAGCCGCGCAAAGCTTAGCTGAAAAAATAGTTGAGAAAATAGCGTAGAAAAAACTTAGGAATAAAAAATGGAAAAAAAAGATCAGAGGAAGAGATGGATTTTTGCATTGCCCCTTTTTTTATTTGCTGTGCTTGTTATTTTTTTATTGAAAGGGTTGGGTCGAGATCCAAATTTTTTACCGTCTCAAGTTGTGGGAAAAAAAATACCTGAATTTAACTTGCCTTCATTGCTAGATGCTAGCCAAGTAACGAGCGCGCAATTAGTGGGGAAGCCTTTTTTATTAAATATTTGGGCAACTTGGTGTCCTTCTTGTCGCGTTGAGCATCCTTCACTTTTAAAGTTAAAAGAAAGCGGGGTTATTGTTGTAGGTGTTGACTATAAAGATGAAAAGAAAGCGGCAGAAAAATATCTTGAATTGTATGGCAATCCTTATTCTTTCATTATTTTTGATGAGCTTGGTTCGTTGGTGCTTGATTTAGGGGTTTATGGCGCACCTGAAACTTTTTTTGTTGATAAAAGCGGCATTATTCGTTATCGGCATGTGGGGGTTATTGATGATCAGGTTTGGGTGCGTGAATTGAGGCAGATTTATTCTGAGATGTTATGAAAAATATATTTAGATCACTGCTTATTTTTAGAACTGTTAGGTTTTTTGGCATTTTCAGTATTTTTTTTCTGGGTATCGCTTTTGCGACTGAGTCTGTTCATCAGTTTAAGTCAGAAATAGAGGAAGAAAAATATTACGCTTTATTAGAGGTGTTGAGATGCCCTAAGTGTCAAAATCAAAATATAGCTGATTCTAACGCAACAATTGCAATTGATATTCGCGCTAAAGTTTATGAGCTTGTTATTGAGGGGAAAAGCCATGATGAAATCGTGAGCTTTCTTGTTGATCGTTATGGTGATTTTGTCTCCTATATTCCTCCTTTTCGCGCTAGTACTTATGTGTTATGGCTAGGCCCGCCTTGTCTTTTTTTAATTGGTTTTTTTGTTTTTTTCTTAAAAATAAGGCTTAACAAGGCAAATAAAAATCAAGCTGTAGAGGTTTTTGATGAGAAAAAACTTGATCAGTTAATCAATAAAGTAAAGGATTAAATTCTGGTAATAAGTATGATTACGCCGCTGATTTTTTTCACAGTTACTGCATTTCTTTTTTCTTTTGGTATTGCCTTTTTTTTATTTTTTAAGCTGAAAGAAAAGCCGGCAGACAATGTTGTGATGCGACAGTCTATTAATAAGGCTATTTATTTAAATAGGTTGTCAGAATTAAAAGATGAATTATCTCGTGGTAATCTTTCAGATGAAGAATGCGCCCAAATAAGAAATGAATTACAGAAAAAATCTTATGAAGATTTATCCTGTAATGAAGAGATTATTAATGCTTCTTTGTCTTCTAATGTATTGAGTGTAAAAAAAATAAGCCTTATTTTTATGCTCCCTTTTATCTCTTTAATGCTTTATTTTTCATTAAGCTTTAATAAAGATGTTTTTGAGTGGGAAGCGAAAAAAAATCAGCTTATGAATGATGTAATGCTTATTTTTAAAAATCCTGAGCAGATGGAAAGTAATGCGCCACAGCTTTCTATCGCGGACTTTATTTTGGGTGCTCAGTATTATTTACAAAAAAATGCACATCATGCAGATATGTGGTTATTTCTTGGTAAAATATTTTTAAGTGCGGGTGGCAATGATACTCAAGCAGCTTACGCTTATCGGCGTGCTTATGAAGTAGCGCCAGAGCGTCTTGATATTATGCTGGGGCTGGTGGAGAGATTAATCTCAAGCGCGGGAGGAAGGCTCAATGAAGAAAGCGAGAAAATGCTAAATAAAATACTCGCTACTAATCCTCGTGAGCCAACCGCATTAATTATGAAGGGGATGGCTGCTTTTCAGTCTGAAAAATATGAGATGTCAGTCGCTGCTTTTGAAACGTTATTGTCTCTTGAGGAGAAAAGCCCTGTCTTGACCGAAGAAGCGCAGCAGGGACGGGCTTTTATTGTTGGCTTCTTAAGCAAAGCAAAAGAGCAAATATTAGTGCAGGCGAATCAACCAGCAAATGAGCTTGCTTCTTTTATCGATGCAATTAGCGTGAGCGTGAAAGGGTTAGATATAGCCGAGGTGCAAGATAAAACACTTTTTGTTTTTATTAAAGCGCAAGCGCAAGCGCCAATGCCTTTGGCTGTTATTAAACATCAGATACAGGCGCTGCCCTTGGAATTATCCTTTTCAAAAGCTAATATCCTTAATCCTACAGAGCCTTTTATTTTGCCGAACAAATTGATCGTAGGCGCTAAAGTAACAAAGGACGGTAATGCCTCCCAAGCGGCGCTCTTTGAGACAGCGCTGGTTGAGCTTGATGCGCAGGCAATCAAAGCAAACAAGCCTATAATGATACAGCTCAATTTTAAGTGAGCGGCTTACATTACGAATGATTTTTTGCGTGGCATAAATACTTTTTCGTAAGGCTCAGAAACTTAGGTGTGAGCCCTGCATCTTCATAGACGGGGTCGCCGAGTTCGTCTTGGCTTACAACTTTGTCGCCCTTAATGTAAGGTAGGCATGCTTCGATTTCATGTAAAGAGGCCGATATGATATCTGATAGAATGTCGGTATTGCTTAAGCTGGGAAATAATTCTGTTAGTGCATATATTTTTGCGGCGTCCTCGTCAGTTAATTTGATTGTTATATCCGTATAACTCTTTTCAGACTTTTTGTTTTGATTCCATTTTTGCAGTAGCTCTTTAACCTTCATAGTTCAGCCTTAATAATATGTTGTTCTGTACTTTGATTTTAGCTAGCTTTTAGTTTTTCTGATATCTAAAGGAGAAAAAGCGCTAGGCGTTTTCTCGCTAAGCAATATTAAAAAGTGTAATAACAGTTATAAGCGGGGTTTTTCACCAGGTATTTAGTTTTTAGATTAGGTAAGACTTATATACCCTTCGTAATTGAAACCACGGCATTGTTGGCAGCGCTCATTCACCCCAATCACATAGTTTATCTATGCTCATGGGGTTCACTTGCTTGCCGCCTCACCGTGACTCCAATTACTTTGGGTATAGATATTTGATGAGTTTTTTGTGTAATGTTAAATCGTGTGGAGTGTGTTATGAAGTTAATTCTTTTGGGTGCCCCTGGCGCGGGAAAAGGAACGCAAGCAAAGTTCATTATGGAGAAGTTTGGGATCCCACAGATTTCAACAGGCGACATGCTGCGTGCTGCCGTTAAGGCTGAAAGTCCGCTCGGTTTAGAAGTAAAAAAAGTTATGGCAAGCGGCGCCTTAGTTTCGGATGATATTATTATTCGACTCGTTCAGGAGCGTATTCAGGCAGATGATTGTAAGGGTGGTTTTTTATTTGATGGTTTCCCGCGCACAATTCCTCAAGCGCATGCCTTAGAGAATGCAGGTATTAAAATTGACTTTGTTGTTGAAGTTGCTGTGCAAGATGAGGAAATTGTTGAGCGTTTGGCGGGGCGCCGTGTTCATTCTGCCTCAGGTCGCACGTATCACCTTAACTACCAACCACCCCTTGTAAGCGGGAAGGATGATGTTACAGGCGAGCCTTTAATGCAAAGAGAAGATGACAAAGAAGAAACGGTTCGCAATCGTTTGCGTGTTTATCACGATCAAACAGAACCTTTAATTGAATTTTATCGCAACGTTTCTCAAAAAAATGGCGCTACCCATTTTATTCGCATTACTGGTTTAGGTGCTGTAGACGCAATTCGTGATCAGATTTTTGACGCCTTAACAGAATTAAAACGTTGAAAAATTGTCTTTTCATTTAACTTTTTTTTAAGGAAAAGTAATGCAGCAAAAAATAGGGGTGCTAATCGTCAATTTAGGCACGCCTCTTTCACCTTCTGCGAGAGATATTAGGCGTTACTTAAAATCTTTTTTATCTGATCCGCGCGTGGTAGAGATTCCTCGTTTGGTTTGGTGGTTTATTTTAAATGTCATTATTTTAAATTTACGCCCTAAAAAAGTAGCCGTGCTTTATAAAAAAATATGGGGCGTTGATGGCTCGCCCCTTAGGGTGAATACGCTTAATTTACTCGAAAATCTTAAAGATTTAGCTGCTGCTGAGCCGATACCCGCTACCTTAGCGTTTGAAGGTGCCATGACCTATGGTGAGCCAAGTATGCTTGCAGCCTTGGCTCATTTTCAGCAGCAGTCCATTGATAATATTATTGTTATTCCTCTTTTCCCTCAGTTTTCAGCAACGACGCAAGGGCCCGTTTTTGATCAGCTTTTTGCTTTTTATAAATGCAAAAGAAATATTCCCGCTTTATTTTTATTGCGTGATTTTTCCTCTGATGATTTTTTTGTTGAGGTTTTAGCTAATCATATTAAGCGGTTTCGTGAAGTGCATGAGCGCCCTGATTTACTGGTTTTTTCTTTTCATGGTATCCCTCAAGGTTACGTTGATAAAGGAGATCCTTACTTTGATCGTTGTAAACAGACGGCATTATTATTAGTAGAAAAGTTGGGTTTAAGAGAAGATGAGTGGACAATAGCTTTTCAGTCCCGATTTGGAAGAACGCCTTGGTTGCAGCCTTATCTGTTTGAAGTGTTGCCTATGCTACCTAAAAAAGGAATAAAGAAAATTCAAATTATTTGTCCTGGCTTTTTAAGCGATTGTCTTGAGACGTTAGAAGAAATTAATGTTGAATCACGGCATCTTTTTTTAGAGGCAGGCGGCGAGTGTTTTGAATATATTCCTTGTTTAAATGATTCTGTTGAATTTTCCTCTATGTTGTGGGGAAAAATAAAAAAAATAACGACTGCTTTTTTAGCGTAATACGTCTTTTTTCATTTTAATTGCGATTTTTTTTAAAAAAAAGAGTTGATTTTTGTTGTTGGTTTTTTTTTGTGCTACTTTTTATATGAGATGTTAATTTCATCATTGAGAATTATTTAAGATGAAGAGATTAACTTGATCACACCTAAGAATCACGCCTAAGACGAATTCAAAAAAATATTGAAGGCGTGCAAGGCGAGAAAGTTGGCAGGAAAAGTTAAATCACTGATAGAGAGAGACGACTTATGGCAAAGGTTGAAGCGAAAAAAGAAAAATCACAGGAAAAAACTGTGTCTGCACCTAAACAAAAGGTAGGCACAAAAGGAACAGCTTTACGAGCCACGCTTGACAAAGCAACCGAAGGCGCACTGAAGAAAGCGCTTGAAGCCTTTAAAAAAGGCTGGCTTGCTGATAGAGCAAAGTCTGCTCAATCTAAAACTGCAAAAACCCCAATGGCTTCTAGCGCTAAGTTAAAAGTTGCCGCGAAGAAGGCCATCAAAAAGCCTGCTTCTGTGGCTGGTTCTAAGCCTGTTCTTAAGAAAATAGCACCTAAGAAAGTAAGCACTGCAAGCAAAGCTAAAACATCTGTTAAAGCTTCTGGCGTTAAGACCGTGAAAAAAGTGAAGCCAGCTGCAGTTAAAAAAACAGCTTAATTCCCTGATTATTCTGAAGAAAAGCTCCGTTCTATGCGGGGCTTTTTTTTAGTCTTTTATTTTTTTGATATAAGACAATATCTTTTTGCGTATTTAAATTATGACAAAAATAAAATTTATCCTGCCAGATTGTTTTAATGTGCGGTAGCGTTAATAAAAAGGCAGATGAACTTTTTTTTTCGTTCTCATGAAGGAATTCAACAAGTCGGCTATAGGCTGTCCGATGAATAATTGAAAACATAGGTTCAATCATTCCATTTTCTTGTGCGACTAAAATAGTAAGAGGCTGATTTTTTTTTTGATGATTTATCTTTCCTGTTGTAACAACACTTAGCTGTTGCGTAATAAACTGCGGGGGAATCCAGGGTGAGTCAATGGGAATCACTGCTAACCATTCTGTTTGAATAATCTTAAGGGCAGTATAAATGCCGCTTAACGGCCCGCACTGAAAGAAAGGTGCCTCATCCTTAATTATTTTCAACCCCCATTTTGCATAATCTGCCTGATCGTCATTGGCGTTAATCCAGCATTCATTAACTTGGGGGGATAAGCTTTCTATTGCCCACTGAATAAGCGGTTTCTCATTAACGATCATCCTGCCTTTATCTTGTCCCATTCGGCTTGATTTGCCGCCTGAGAGGATTAATCCTGTAACGGTAGTATTTAGCATGGTTGTCTCTTATTAGCTTTCATTCTGATTGATTACAGCACATAGCGCATGGCGTATGCTTGCGCTAGAAAAAAAAACAAACTGTGTTTAATATGTGCTGAATGCTAATGCGTGCGGTATGAATTCTAAATGAATATGAGCTTTGATATAAATGAACATTTTAGGTGTTGATGCTTCTGAAGCAGCTTGCTCTGTTGCTTTAAAGATAGGCAAAACTATTTTTACCCGGTGCGAAATTGCGCCGCGCTTACATGCAGAATTAATTTTGACGATGATTGACAGCCTTAAATTAGAGGCTGATTTTGATTTGCATGAATTAGATTGCCTTGCTGTAACTTTAGGTCCTGGTGCATTTACTGGTCTGCGTATAGCCATTTCTTTTATTCAAGGCCTTGGTTTTGGCTTATCTAAACCTATTGTTGGTATTTCTACTTTATCTTGTTTGGCTTATCAGGCCTTTGGGCGTTATCCCTCAAAAAATATGCTGGTTTTAATGGATGCTAGAATGAATCAGCTCTACAGGGGTGGTTATCATGCTTCCTCTACGTGTATCGAGACGCTTCTCACAGAAGGCCTGGGTGATTTTCAAGAAACAGCAACCCTTATTGAGCCGCTGTTATCTTTGCCTGATGCTTGGGTGGGTGTAGGTAGTGGTTGGCGTTATCAGCATGTGCTTGAAGAGGCAATGGGTTCTCGTGGATTAATAGATAAAATGCTGGTTATTGACAGTGAGTTTCATTGCACTGCCTCTTCACTGGTTGAGTTGGCGGCAGGAGAGTTTAAGAAGGGTAATATATGTTCTGCTCTTGATATTGAGCCATTGTATTTGCGAAATGAGGTTGCCAAACCCAGCCAAAAATTATCTTTTTCCCAGCTGACTTCAATTTTATAGTGTATTTGTATGGTTATTAAATCGTGTCGGCAATGATGTTGTTTGGGTGGCTGTGTTGTGTTTGTGTAGCTCATTACACGCTTTTCTGACGCTTAAATAAACTTTGATACCATTTTTGTCTTTTCAGAATGAAACCAAGCGTGGTAAAGTTTCGATTAATTGTCGCCTAGGGAGGGGAATTAAAACAAAAAATAAATCAAAACTATACTTAATAGGTAATTTATGTCTCTGAACAAAGCGAAAATCCGCTTAGAACATTTAAGGAAAATGGTGGTCTGCACGCTCATGGCAATTGACTCTTCTCAACAAGTTCTTTCAACTGGGCTTTTACGCCAGCACCCAAATCGGCCAGATTCCCGTGAGCGAAGAGGCAATGTACAAGATAATATACAAAATTCGAGCCACTCTACGAGAAAAGGTGTGTCGGTTGTTATTGATCAGGTTGCGGATACCGCCTCATCTATTACACCCAAAAAATCAAACCAGAGCCATTCTCGCACTATAAATTCACAGAGTGTGAATACTTCCCTTTCTTTCGTACAGCAAAAAGCTTTGAGGGCTTATGGTGAGAACCAGGCCAACTCCTACTTGTTAGATCAAGAAATTGAAATGGTAAATCGTTTTGATCGTTATGCCTAACTTGCCCAGCCCACCTAACTTTCCCAGCTCACCCAATGCTCAGAGCGTTAATATAGTTAAAAATCTAGAGCACTCTTTATCTGTCTTTAAATTAGTGGTTATTGGTGATAACGCTCTTTTTGAGCGGGCCTTGCGTGATATTGCCGCTTCTCTTTCTTCACCTTTTCTCTTTTTAGCAAAACCGTTTCAGCTAGATGATCATTTCAATGCATCTTTAGCCTGCAATTATGAATGGGTACTTTTTTATAATGATAAAAAGGCACTTACTTTATCTCATTTGCACCATAAAACATTGCAAAACTTCTATCTTGATTATGCGGATAACACCTTTCTTTTAAGATTAAAGCAAGCAGCTCCTGCGGTTGAATTATTACTTAAAGCGCTTGGTAAAAGGGCTTCGGCGTTAACGATTCTGGATGCAACGCTCGGGTTTGGTCGCGACAGTCTTGTTTTAGCCTCTTACTGTCAGAAAGTTATTGGGTTGGAGCGTCACCCGCTTGTGTATTGTTTAGTGCAGAATGCTGTTGAGCGCGCTCGTTTCAATGGTGATTTAAAACCGTTAATCAGCAAAGTGAGTTTTTATCAGGCTGATTCGCTAAGTTGGATGCAAAGCAATAAAAAGCATGAAGTGGACGTTGTTTACTGCGACCCTATGTTTCCTGAGCGACAAAAAAGCGCACTTGTTAAAAAGAATATGCAAATATTGCACGCCCTTTTATGTGAGGAAGAGCCGTTTTTTGATGAAGGTATTTTGCTTGAAGCGGCGAGAAATTTTGCCAGAAAAAGTGTTGTTGTAAAACGTCCTTTGCATGCCAAGCCTTTGGGAGAACAGAAGCCTAGTCATGCTATTTTGGGGAAAGATGCACGATATGATGTTTATCGCGCATTATGAAAAGTTCTAATGCTTTTTGGTGTTAGGCGATTTTTTAGGTCATCTCTTGAATAACATCAATAATTTCACTGTTAATTAATTTGGCAAGGTTGGAAAATAATCCATTCATTAGCGGTTGCTTAATCACAATTTTTTCATTTTCAACTTCTATAAGTTTGAGGGCGATAAGTGTCTCAATAAAAGTTTTAAATAAGTTTTTATCAAAAAACTCCGGTGCACCAAGCTCTTGTAAAATAGAGATTTTTTGTGCAACAAGATGACTCATATGTTCAAGTTCATTCGTCGAAATAGCACCGCTACCGCGCTTATTAATTACAGCCAGTGTGATGTAGTAACGCTCAACAGTGTGATGAATTGCATTGCCTAACATGCTGAGTTTTCTTAATGCCATACTTTCTTCAGGTACTGATAAATGATCCGCTGATAAAATAATGACGCCTAGTTTATTTAATTCAATAATAATTTCATTCACTATTTGACTGATTTCTTTTTCTTCCCAGTACAAGAAAAATTCTTTTTTAATAAAGGGATAAATAGAGGAAACAAATAGCACGACTTCATTGGTGGAAGTTTGTCGTTTATTATCAATAAAAAAAGCAACAGCAGCCGGCAAGATAAAAGTATGCAGTATATTATTTTTAAAATAAGTGTTTAGTGTCGCTTGAGTTTCTCGCATGCAAATCACATCACCTAGCGTGTGTTTAATGCGCTCTACGGCTCTCAAACTTTCAGCATAAGTTAATAATTCTTTCCCTGTTGCAGGATAGGAAACGCTTACCTTGGAATAGGGTATGTTTTGCAGTAGCGCCTGATAAAAATCAAGCTGATCTGTTAGCATTTTTTCGTTAATTGCTTGTTTTTGAGTCGATAAAATAATTAAAGAAATAAGATTAATGGGGTGGATAACAACTGCTTTATTAATGCGTGTCATAATCTCGCCAGATAAACGATGGACGACGCGATTAAACCAAGCTGTGCCACCTGCTTCTACGGCGGGAATGTTGCGCCAGTCGGCATGTTGTGCGCTTAGCATGTCATTAAGATCGATGGGCTCGCCAAAGTTAACGTGCACTTTTCCAAAGTTCTTTTTGATTTTTTTCAGAGAGTTAAAAATATCACGCCAAGATTCGCGACTTTTTGGTAACCCTCTTAATTCATTGATGTAAGTACTACCTTCAAATATTTTTTCATAGCCAAAATAAACGGGAATAAATTTAATCGGGCGTCGGCAATCTTTAAGATAATTATTAACCGTCATAGAAAGCATTCCCAGTTTTGGGTGTAGCAATCTTCCTGTACGGCTTCGGCCGCCTTCAATAAAGTACTCAATTGAAAAACCTTTGTAGAGCATATGACGCAAATATTCGTTAAATACTTCACCATATAAAGGCTTTCCTTTGAAACTTCGGCGCATAAAAAAAGCGCCGCCTTTTCTTAAGATTGTACCCACGACAGGTAAATTTAAATTATCGCCTGCGGCAATATGGGGTGGAACTAAGCCGTTTAGATGAATGACATAAGAAAGAAGTAGGTAATCAATATGGCTGCGATGACAAGGAACATAAATAATTTCATGCGTATTAACCGCGCTATGCACATGCTCCATATGATGTACTTGTACGCCATCATATAGCTTATTCCAAAGCCAGGTGAGTGTAACGTGGTAGGCGGAAATAACGGAGTAAGAATAATCTGCTGCAATTTCATTAGCATATTTTCTTGCTTTCACTTGCGCTTTATAAAGCGGCATACCCTGGTTCGCTTCATCTGCAATAGCGCGCGATACTGATGTAGTACGTAAAATTTGTTCAACTAAAGTTCTTCTGTGTGAAAGATCAGGCCCCACTAAAGCTTCGCGCTTTCTTCTGAAATAGACTCTAAAAATGCGAAGTATTTTTCTAGCTCTTCTATTTTGCGAGAAATTATCATCAATGAGTTGATCAATTGAAACAGGTTCGCCGATTTGTAAGATGGTGTTGCGGCCATGAATAAAGACCATAAAGGTTTTTTTCAATAAGCCAGGCACTGTCCAGGTATCTGCAAAGATAATTTTCCAGAATGAGTTTTCTTTATCGGGCGATCTTCCCCAGTGCACGGAAGCAGGAACAAAACGTACACTTTGTAGTTTTTTTTGTGCATAAAGCGATAAAAGCAATTCAAGTTCACGAATGCTGTGATCACTTACTGCCTTTTTACCGAGCAAGTTCACTTCAGTTGTCTTTAAAAATAACAAAGAAGCAGACGATTGATCACTTTGAGTTGCAGTCGATGACAGCGGTAAGGGTAGTTTATTTTCTTTGCAGTGTTCGTTAAGAATCAGCGCATCTGTCCAAGATTCATTTGGAATAACATAACAAGTATGCGAGCCTGCTGTTGGCTTAAGTGCATCATGGTTTGTTACAATTGCTTGTAACCTTACCCATCTCGTTAAAAAAAAATTCATGAGCCATAGTAGGGCGCGTCTAAAACTGTTAATACGCATCATTTTTCTTCCTTGTGCCTTCAGCACGTACGGGGCTGCTTGGTTGTTTAAATACTGCTATGATAAGCCCCGATTTTGCCTGTCGTCGATGATGATGTTTTAGAATTAATTAGGAGAAAAAAAATGATTATTATTCCTGCCATTGATTTAAAAGAGGGCAAGTGTGTCAGGTTGCGTCAAGGCAGATTTGACGATCAAACTATTTTTTCTGATGATCCTGTTGAAGTTGCAAAAAAGTGGCTATTAGAAGGTGGGCAACGCTTGCATCTGGTTGACTTAAGTGGCGCACTTGAAGGTAAGCCAATGCATAGTGAAATTATTTCTCGCATTGCAGCGCTTGATAAAAATATTCCTGTGCAGGTTGGTGGTGGTATTCGTGATTTAAGCACAATCGAAACTTATCTGGCTTTGGGGGTGCATCAAGTTATTTTGGGAACGATTGCGGTAAAAAACCCGCTTTTTGTTGGTGAGGCGTGTCGTCAATTTCCAGGAAGAATTATTGTTGGCATTGATGCGAGAGATGGTTTTGTGGCAACCCATGGTTGGGAAACGCAGACAGATGTGCAAGTGGAAGTGCTTGCAAAAAAATTTGAATCATTTGGCGTCAGCGCGATTATTTATACAGATATTGCAAAAGATGGCATGTTGCAGGGTGTGAATATTGATTCAACGTATCATTTGGCTAAAAGTACCTCTATTCCTATTATCGCTTCAGGGGGCGTGAGTCAGTTAAGTGATATTGAAGCATTGCTTAAACTTAAAAACCCATCCCTTTATGGCGTGATTGCAGGGCGTGCGCTTTATGAGGAAAAACTGAGTTTGAAAGCAGCGGTAGATTTATGCCGGTTTGCTAATCATTAAGTACAAAAGAGGAAAAATGGATGCTTGCTAAAAGAATTATTCCTTGCCTTGATGTTGATAAAGGTCGTGTTGTAAAAGGCGTTCAGTTTTTGGATATTCGTGATGCCGGAGATCCTGTTGAAATTGCTAAAAGATATGATCAGGAAGGGGCGGATGAAATTACTTTTTTAGACATTACAGCGAGTCATGAAGGACGTGATACCACCATTAAAACGGTTGAAAAAATGGCAAGTGAAGTATTTATTCCCCTTACCGTGGGCGGTGGTATTAAAACCTTAGAGGATATTCGTGCGCTGTTAAGAGCAGGGGCAGATAAAGTTAGTATTAATACTGCCGCAATTAAAGATCCTGATTTTGTTCAGCGTGCTGCGGATAAATTTGGCGCGCAGTGTATTGTCGTTGCCATTGATGCAAAACAAGTCGATTTTGATCTGCCTCGCTGGGAGATTTTTACCCATGGCGGTAGAAATAAAACCGGTATCGATGCTATTGCGTGGGCAATTAAAATGACTGAATTAGGGGCGGGTGAAATACTATTAACCAGTATGGATCGTGATGGAACAAAAAAAGGATATGACTTACCGCTGCTTAAGTTAATTACCTCTAGCGTATCTGTTCCTGTGATTGCTTCCGGTGGCGTTGGTGCGTTACAGCATCTCGCTGACGGCATATTAATCGGGGGCGCAGATGCGGTGCTTGCTGCTAGCATTTTCCACTTTCGTGAAGTGACTATTTTAGAAGCTAAAAACTATCTTGCTACTCAAGGCGTAACAGTAAGGTTATAGTTGCTTTCAAAAATTACTCATTCATAGCAGGTTTAACATTATTTCTAAGCTGTTCTCTTTGTTTTTTGATCATTAGCTTGTGCAGTTTGTTTTTTTGGTTTTCAGTTAATTCATCAAATTCAACGCCAATATAAGACATAATTTTATTATCTGCTGGAATCAGTTGACAGCTTTTAATGGTTAGATCTGTTTCAAATACTTTCTCGCCATCGAAAATAAGATCGCACGCTTCGAGTATGCCGCCAGGTTGCCAGAAGGGCGTAAGATCGCCCTCTACTTCAAATCCTGCGCCATCAATTGAAATATTGCGTATTTTCCCAAGCTGAGATTGAATCTGTGCATTTAAAAATCTTACAGCATATTGTCTAGAAGCATTTAGCGTTAACCTGAAAGACTTTCTTCTTTGTACTTCGGATAACGCTTCGGGGATAACGATGCTGTAACTCGTTGTATAGCCTGATTGTATTTTGCTTATAATTTTGCTTTTAAAATAATGCCGCACGCCATTTAATTGCATGGCAATATTTAATCTTTGTCCTTCAAGGCCAACAAAGCGGTGTTTTTGGGGAAAAAGATCATCAATAATCATCGCTTTTTCTTCAGGATTAATTTCCAGAATAACGCTTTGGAAAATTTCTGTATCATCCTCTAGCGTGATGTAAATAAAAACATGATCCCTCATTATTTTATAGAGCGTTAAATACAGTTGACGATTTACGCTATTTTCAGGCGTGTCATCTGTTTCTCGCTTTTTCCCTTCTTTTTCAGAGTGGGTAAATAAGCTGCGGACAAAATGAGTAGCTTTTTGGAACGGTTTCATATTTTTTCCAGCCCATTAAAATCAAGCATGACCAATATTAAGAAGGATGATGCAAAAAGCATGAACACTTTTTCTGAAGATGAAATTTACAAAGTAAACGATATTAATGTAATGGCAAAAAACCTTCTTGAGGGGCAGTTTTTCCGTGTTTGTGTCATAGGTGAGGTCTCAGGTTTTGCCTCTCCTGTTTCGGGGCATTGGTATTTCACTTTAAAGGATGACAAGGCTCAGTTGCGTGCTGCAATGTTTAAAATGTCCAACCAGTTTTGTCAGTTTAGACCAAAAGATGGACTGCAAGTGATTGCCATCGGCAAGCTAACACTTTTTGCCGCAAGAGGTGAGTATCAGATCATTGTTGATAAGATTGTTTTAGCCGGTGAGGGCTTGTTAAAGCTTGAGTTTGAAAAGCTTAAACAAAAGCTTGCGAGCGAGGGTTTGTTTGATGCTAAGTTTAAGCAACCTATACCTTCTTTCCCTCAGCAAATAGGCGTTATTACCTCTTCAACGGGGGCGGCTATTCACGATATCCTCACCGTGCTTGAAAGACGTTTTCCTGCTATTCCCGTTGTTATTTATCCTGCGCTGGTTCAAGGCGATATGGCCCAATTTCAAATTATGCAGGCAATACAAGTTGCCAATGAGCGTAATGAGTGTGACGTTCTGCTGCTTTCGCGTGGGGGTGGTTCACTTGAGGATTTATGGGCATTTAATGAGGAGCGTGTTGCTCGGGCAATTTTTGCCAGTAAAATCCCCATTGTGTCTGCGGTCGGCCATGAGGTGGATTACACCATTGCTGATTATGTCGCTGATGTTCGTGCGCCGACCCCCTCAGCAGGTGCTGAGCTCTTGAGCCCTAATCAGGCTGAGTGGCACGAGAGGTTACAAGCAACACAGCAGAAGCTTTATAAGTTAATCATGGTTTGCTTAAGAGAAAACACTAACGTCTTATCTCATCTTTCAAAACGCCTTATTCATCCTGCTTATAAGTTGCAAGATTTTGCGCAAAGGTTAGATGATTTAGAGTTTCGCATGAAGCGTGCAATGAATCAGTATTTGAAAAACGTACAGCTTGAACTTAATCAACTACAGCAAGTACATTTACTTTTTTCGCCCTTTAAAAAGATTGAGTTATATCGTCATCAATTGAATAAAACAAAGCAGCAATTATTTTTTTCAAGCAGCGTTTTTTTTGATAAAAAAAGGAATACTTTTCATGCGCTTGCTCAAAATTTAAACTTGTTAAGTCCGCTTGCCACCTTGAGCCGAGGATTTTCAATCACTAAAAATAGTGAAGGGCAGATTATTAAAGATGCGTCAGCTTTATGCTCTGGTGATAAAATTATCACGCAACTTAGTGTGGGATGTGTAACAAGTCAGGTTATTTAATTTTCCGTTCGCGCTGAGCTTGTCGAGGGGTTTTAATGGAAGCCTATCCTGCGACAGGCTAACGGATGAAACGAAAGTTAAGCAATTTTCTTTAACGAAAGCACCAGGGTAAATTCAGCGATGGGTTCTTGTCCTGTTTGATCCGGACAGGTTGCAATAACGCGCACAGGTAGGTTATGCCTTTCACCAGATACTTTCACGCGTTCAACAAATTCTTTAATTTTGGGGCCGTCGTTACAGGTAAAATAAGTATCGCTTTCCGGCCTTTTTAAGAATTTACAGTTTAACTCTTTAAAAGCAAACGAGCTTTTAAAGCCAGCCTCTTCTGCAAATTTAATGGCTGCCAAACCGCCTGCTAAATCAGCACCAATACAGAGTGTGCCGAGATACATTGAATTTAAGTGATTTTTTGTTCTACGGTTTAGCGGGATTTTAATAATGCAGGTTTCATTATCTAGCTGCTTAACCGTTGGCCCTACAAAAAAAATAAGCGGGATTTTTCGCAAACCAAATAAACGGATAATCGCTGTTTGCTTTAGAGGCTCTGGTATTTTTTTCAGAAAAAACTGGGCTAATTTTTTCAAGATTTTTCTCCGTACTGTTTCGGTTCTCTTAAAGATCAATCAATAAATAAGCAGAGCAAAGTAAGATTGAGATTTCATGATAGGCGGCGGTAATGTAGTGCATCACATTATACCATGCATGATTTTAGGTGTTGCGTTATTAGCGGGCGATGTCTTTATGCTTTTATTTCTCGATGATCTAATTGTGCTAGAATCCTTCGCGCAATTTGAGCGTAAGATCTTTAGTCGATTTTATCGCGAGCGTTTGTAGGCTTTAATGTGCGCTTTAAGAGTGATCTAATTTTAAATCTTGAAGGGGAAATATTGTGAGGGGAATTATTCTTGCGGGGGGAAGTGGTACGAGGCTTCATCCTTTGACGAAAGTTTGTAGTAAGCAGTTAATGCCGATTTACGACAAGCCAATGATTTATTACCCCATTGCAACGCTGATGCTCTCAGGTATTCGAGATATTTTAATTATCTCTACCCCCCACGATATGCCTCTTTTTCAAAGCTTATTAGGCGATGGTTCTCAATGGGGCGTTTCTTTTTCCTATGCTATACAGCCAAGCCCAGATGGTCTTGCTCAGGCTTTTGTTATTGGCGAATCATTTATTCAAAATGAGCCGGTATGTTTGATTTTGGGCGACAATATTTTTTATGCAGAAGGCTTTTCTAAGAAGTTACAGCATTGCGTTGAGGTGCATGCCGGTGCCACTGTTTTTGGTTATTATGTTGATGATCCTGAGCGTTACGGCGTGCTGGCATTTGATGATAAGGGTAACGTGGCCGATCTCGTTGAAAAGCCTAAAGTTGCGCCTTCTCATTATGCGGTAACGGGGCTTTATTTTTATGATGCGGATGTCGTTGACGTCGCAAAATCTATTAAACCTTCTCATCGTGGTGAGCTTGAAATTACGGATGTAAACCGTGTTTATCTTCAGCAAAAACGGTTAAAAGTTGAAATTTTAAGTCGTGGCACCGCTTGGCTTGATACGGGTACACATAATTCTCTTTTAGATGCTTGTAATTTCATCCGTATTATTGAAGAGCGGCAGGGATTAAAAATTGCCTGCCTTGAGGAGATTGCCTATCGCAAAGGTTATATTAGTCTTGAGGCATTGCTCATTGAGGCTGAGAAACTTAAAAAAAGTGGTTATGGCGAGTATTTATTAAAAGTAGCCAGAGAGATTTAAGCGATGGAAGTTGTACCGACTAAGATCCCAGATGTAATGATTATCAAGCCCAAAGTATTCGGTGATGATCGTGGTTTTTTTATGGAAACGTGGCACTTTGAGAAATTTAAAGCGTTAGGTATGCCTTGTCAGTTTGTGCAGGATAATTATAGTCGTTCAGTGAAAGGGACGCTGCGAGGGCTGCATTATCAAATACAGCAACCGCAAGGTAAGTTAGTGCGTGTTGTGAAAGGTAAAGTATTTGATGTGGCGGTTGATATGAGAAAAACTTCGCCGACATTTGGGCAGTGGGTGGGCGTTGAGCTTTCTTGCGAAAATCGCTTGGCTTTGTGGGTGCCTGAAGGTTTTGCACATGGTTTTTATGTAATGAGTGAAAGCGCGGATTTTTCTTATAAGTGCACGGATTATTATGCGCCGCAGTTTGAGCGTTCTTTACTGTGGAATGATGAAACAGTTGGCATTCATTGGCCGATTGCCGAGGGAGAAGAACCGTTGCTTTCTGCAAAAGATTTAATTGGCTTAAAATTAGCGGATGCTGAGGCGTTTGTGTGATGAAAATTTTGCTCTTTGGTAAGGATGGTCAGTTAGGCCGCGCCTTTATGTCACATATGACTCATCATGCGCAATATCAGCTGGTTTGTTTTGGTCGAAAAGAGGCGGATTTTTCGACACCGGCGTGCTTGGAGAAAATAATATTTTCTGAGCGCCCAGACGTCATTGTGAATACGGCGGCTTACACCAAGGTTGATGTGGCAGAAGATAGTTATGATGAAGCCTATACCGTTAATGCGCTTGCTGTTCAGGTTATTGCTGCTGCTGCTGCAAAGATAAAAGCATGTTTAATTCATATTTCAACTGATTATGTTTTTTCTGGCACTAAGCCTTCGCCTTATTTGGTGGGTGATACAACAGAGCCTGTGAATGCTTATGGTCGTTCAAAGCGAGAAGGCGAGCGTTATATTGAAACACAAGAAAACTTAAATGCAGTGATTTTACGTACGGCATGGGTTTATTCAAGGTATGACCGCAATTTTTTAAGCACCATGCTGAGGTTGGCGCAAACGCAGGATATTGTTCGTGTGGTGACGGATCAAATCGGTACGCCGACGTCGGTAAGTTCACTGTGTGATGCGATAGTTAGCTTTATTGAAAGACCGGCGTTGACAGGGCTTTATCATTGGACAGATGCGGGTGTTGCGAGTTGGTATGATTTTGCTGTGGCGATTATGGAGGAAGCTTTTTTATTGGGTTTAATTCCTCGCAAAGTTGTGGTTCAGCCGATTGGGAGCGAGGCGTATCCTACCAAAGCTAAACGGCCTTTTTTTTGTGTATTAGATAAAACAACAACCTATCAGACGCTTGAAAAAACAGCCGATCATTGGCGTGAATCTTTAAGAAAAGAAATGAGTTATTTGACAGCTGGATAAGTGCGAGGGGTTGATATGAATTTATTGGTAACGGGTGGCGCAGGTTTTATTGGCTGTAACTTTGTGCGTTACTGGCAGAAAAAAAACCCGCAGGATTTTATCGTCGTGTTGGATAAGCTAACTTATGCTGGTTCCCTTGAGAATTTGGCGGGTGTTAACGACGTCAATTTTAAATTTGTTCAGGGTGATATTTGTGATCAGCCTTTGGTTGAGTCACTTTTAGAGCAGTTTAAGTTAGATACAATTGTTCATTTTGCGGCCGAGAGTCATGTTGATCGTTCTATTACAGGCCCGGATGTTTTTATTGAAACAAATATTGTGGGAACGCATGCGTTACTAAAAGTAGCGCGTAAAAAATGGATTACGGAAGGCTTGGTGCCGCATCATCGCTTTCATCATGTTTCAACGGATGAAGTGTATGGTTCGCTTGAATTGACTGATGCTAAGTTTACAGAAAGCACTCCTTATAAACCTAGCTCGCCTTATTCTGCGAGCAAAGCGGCTTCTGATCATTTGGTATGGGCGTATCATGCCACTTATGGTTTAAATGTGACTTTAAGTAATTGCTCGAATAATTATGGTGCTTTTCAGCACACTGAGAAATTAATTCCTCGCGCGATTTTACACCTGCTTAAAGGTGAGCCGATGGGTATTTATGGTGATGGGCAAAATATACGCGATTGGTTATATGTGGATGAGCACTGTCGGGCGATTGAACTTATTTTAAAAGAAGGGAAGTCTGGCGATATTTTTAATGTGGGCACGAATGCTGAAAAAAATAATATTGAAGTTGTGCGTGATATTGCAAGCGCGCTGGTATTTTTAGCGGAAAATGATGTGGCTTTTTCTAAAAAAGTAGAGCCTAAATTAATTGCTTTTTGGAAAGATGAAAAGGCAATTATTCGTTTTATTGATGATCGGCTGGGTCATGATCGCCGTTACGCCATTGATAATAGCCTGATTAAAAATCAATTAGGCTTTGAGCCGGTAACCAGCTTTGAAGCGGCATTAAAAGAAACGGTGAAGTGGTATGTTGATGCTTGTTTTTTTTAAGGGCTGAAGCATGATTAGTAAAGCGAAAGACTCGCGACAAAAGAAAAATAAAGATAATGCGAGTGAGGAAGGCAAAAAAGAAAAAGCTGAACAAGATAGTCACGATGCGCGTTACAGGGCGCTATTTTCTTACCCTGAAACGGTCGAAGATTTATTGGTGCATGCCGTTAATGAGCCTTGGGTTGAAGAAATTGATTTTTCTTACTTTAAAAAAGAAGAGACCGTTTGGCTTTCAAAAAGAATGCGTAATAAGCGCGAAGGTGATAGTGTTTTTGAATTGAAGTTGAAGTCTGGTAGTGTGCGTTATGTTTATCTTTTTATTGAGTTTCAATCCACACAAGATCGCTGGATGGCGTTAAGATATACGCTTTATATTGTTTTGTTTCTTGAGCATTTAGTGAAACAAAAGCGGTATAACAAAAACGAAAAACTACCACCTGTTTTCCCGGTTGTGCTTTATAATGGTGATGCCACTTGGCGAAAACCCACTCAACTTAAAACGCTTTTTCAGTTAGATGCAAAGTCATCTCTTATGGCTTATCAGCCTCATTTTCAGTATTTTCTGATTGATGAAGGTAGGAAAGCTGACAATATGGCGCCTAGTATTTCAAAAAGTATTTTTAGTCTAGAATCTTTTAAGACGAAGGAAGAGGTTCCGTTGTTGCTTGAGGA
>CAMAPQ010000030.1 GCA_945860125.1 Klebsiella pneumoniae | reverse complement strand
TTTAGCGCTAGGCGAGATGCTCATTAAATATGTCTAAAATAGTGTCGAAAATGATGTCTTAAAATAAAAAATAGCGATTTGAAATCTTCCATGCCAGGGTAAAAAATAATAAACGCAATTCAAAACGCCGGTATGCGGAATGTGAGTTTTTCTTGTAATAAAAAATAATTACAAAGACTTAATTGGCCACTATGCGGAATGACGGCCGTTAGCTGCGCGCATATCCTTCAAAAAAAAAGTGATTCTTTTTTGGCGAGAATTAATTTCTGTTTTTATACTTTTTATGTTAATGCCAAGATCATTATTTTCTGTTGGTGATTGATTTTGGCTTATAGATAAGTTCGATAGTAAGCCATGCATATTTAAAACTCATTAGTGTTTATATCGGTGAGCGTATGCTTTATAGGCGATAAACAATAGCTTTCATGATACTTGCCATAAAGTACATTATTTTTTTCGTGCTATAAGATAGGTTTTTTCCGCCAGCTTGTAGCGCCTGCATGGCATGAACTTGTTCATCCTCTTTCATTTTTTCAAGAATAATGCGCGTTGTATGATCTTGTTTTGATAAAGTTTGAAGATGTTCCTTAATGTGAATGCCTACTTGTTTTTCTGTTTCAACAATAAAACCCAAGCTGATTTTTTCCCCCTGTTTTCCTGCGATGAGGCCAATTAGGAAAGAACCTGCATACCACAAAGGATTAAAAATGCTTCGTTTGGTATTTAATTGATTAAGTCTTGTGTAACACCAATTCAGATGAGCTTCTTCTTCCTTTGCGGCATTGAGTAACATTGTTTTTAGTTTGTCATTTTCCGCAAAAAAAGCTTGGCCACGATATAGTGCCTGAGCACAAATTTCACCCGTATGATTAATACGCATACAGCCTTTGGTATGGCTCAATTCTTGTGCTGTTAAAATTTCGGTTAAGCGGACGGCGTCTTGATTTGTTATGAGGGCAGGTAGGTCGTGATAAGTTTTTTCGTCAGAGATTTTCTTTGTTTGAGTTTGTGTTTCAATAGCATGCTGTGCTTCTATGAGTAATTTTTCAATAAAGCTATAGTGTCTAATAGAGGATGCCATATGTGCTTCTCATTGTCGTTTTACAGTAGTGATTTTAACGCAGCTTTCAGTGCCTGGCTAGAAATAGGTTTAATAAGTAAGTAATCAATTAGTCTTCTGTTTTTAAGCTCAATGAAAAGACTGTTATGCATATCATCAATACTAAAGATTACTTTGATCGTTTCTGAATAAGGGTATCCTGACTGACGAATTTTTTTCGCCATTTCAATCGACTTTTCGTGCTGATTAGTTGCATTGATTAGTATGAAATGAAAGGGTGTCTCAAGATTATGGTGAGCGCGAAGTAGTGCCATTGTTTCGCTGGTATCGGTGGAAGTGATACATTCCATTCCCCATTTTTGCGTTAAGTATTTATATATTTCTAGTTCAGTTAAGTTCTTTTCAAGAATAAGAATTTTTTTCTGGCTAAAAGCTTCGTCGCTCATCATTATTTCTTGCGGTAAATCAACTGTTGAGAGTGGAAGAGAAAAAATAATGGTTCTTTTTTCTTCGCTATCTTGAATGTTAAGTGTTCCGCCTAATAAGTTAATTATTTTTTCGGCGGAAAATATCACATAGCTTCTCATGTTTTTATGTTGAGTTTCGCCTTGATTTGACGGCTTTGTTATATTTTCAGTGTGTTTTTTATTAAAAGAGGTAAGTGTAAAAAATAAATTATTTCTATCGTTTTGTTTTTCTTCTACTTCTAAATTGATTGTATCAATGTATTCTTTTTCCTCTGCAATACAAAGCATATTAAGTAATATTTGTTCTATTCTTGCCTTTTCGCCAGATCTTACTGAAAGAACATAGTCATGCCATATTAGATTGTAAGTCGTTTTACTTTCACTTTTTTTATATTGGCGAAGGTTGTGTTCAATTAATTCTTTTAGATTAAACGAAGATTTTTTTCCTGAATTTTGTTTTTTTTCCTGAAGATCAGATAAGAATATTTTAATGTTATTATCTAATTCATGAGTGGACTGATTTAGTAAAAATAAATATTCTTTTTGTAGCTGGCTAAGCTCTGTTTGCTGAAAAAGATTAATAATGCTCAGTTGGCTATTGATTGGATATACTGCAATACTTTCTAGTTTTGCAAGTTTTTCTTTGTTATTAATGCTTGAAAAGCTTTTGCGTTGTTTTTTGAATACCGATTTTTCATTTTCATTTTCTCTTATTAAATAAAAGCTAAGCGCAAGAAAAAAAGCATCTAGACATGATGCGAAGCTTGAAAAATGCGCGATAGAAAAATACAGTTCATAGTCGCCATATATCATATTCCATATAACGAAAACAGGAATAAACAAAGAAACCTTAGCTAGGATGAAAAAAAGTCCTGGTTTTTTTAAGATAATAGGATAGATAAAATAAAGGTGTATTGACCATATAATAGAAAAAAAGGTGGCAGCGCTTGTTATTTCTGTGGATAAGCTAAGACTGATAAAAGGTGTGAGCAATAAATTTATAATATGAACGCAGACACATATTATAAAGCCTGGGCCTATTTTATAAATATTTTGAAGGCGATAAAAAAAAATGAGACATAAAAACATGGCAATTATCACGGTTAAATGCACAAAAGCTAAGCTTATTTTTATTTCAGTTTCAGCGGAAAATATTGAAAAAACAGACTGAAATAAACCAGACTGAAAAGCATTGCCAAAAATAGATAGTAAGAATGTGATTGTATAGAGTAAGTAATCTTTTTTGCCTGTGTTGATATATAAATAGGCATGGTAAAAGCTTAAGGCAGTCAAAAAGCCGAACATGATTCCTAAGGTAATTTGACTTAAATTAAGTTTTTTAAAATAAGTATGGTTAGTTTCTAATGTTAAAAAATAACTCGCCTTAGGAATGGGGTCTATATGAAGAAAATAAACTCTTTCTTCTAATGGTAATAGTTCTATCTGAATCGCTTTTGATGAAAAGTGAGGTACGCTTTCTTTGTGTCTTGCCTTGAGTATTTCATTGACAATAAGTGCATGCTCCTCAGATTCAACTTTTTGCATGAGCTCTTTTTCTATTGAATAAAGCGCTAAATGAGGAACTTGTGAGGGATTTATTTCAACAATTCGTGTTAGATGAGCAGTTGTTTCATTTTTTAGTGTGAATTTAATCCATAAACTTTGGTGGTCTTTTTTAATGCCAAAGTGTGTTTTTCTCAGCGGGGTAAATAAGAAAAGTTTGTCATGTTTAAGAATGTTTTCAAATTTATTTTCATTGGTTTCTAATACATAACTTGCGTTAGCAAGATTTTCTCGTTGATTATTTTCTTGCTGCAAACTAATGATCGTAGCGCTAGAAGCTTCTGTTATAAGGCTATAGCAACCTAAGAAAAATAATAAGCCATACAGGCTAACTTTTTTAAGCGTTAATTTAGAAAAAAAATTGCTTATTTCAGTGGTGTTAATGTGCATCTATCTTGGTTGTTTATGTATAAACTTCCTTTGTTTTATATAAAGCATTGTTGTTCTAAAATGTTCTTCTGTGAGGGTATATAGAAGAGTGAGTATTATTATGAGTATAGTGAGGAATGCAAGCACGAAGAGTGGCTAAGCGGTTCTAGTTTTTAGTTTCACCGTCTTCTTGTATGTAGGCTTGTAATCCTGCTTGATTTAAGAGGTAAGCACCTAACACTGCTCGGCGTCCTGCTTCCTGAGCCATTACATAGATTATTTTTTTATCAAGCTGATTTAATTTATTTCTAAGTTCAGTTAAAGGAATGAGTTCTCTTCCTTCTTTTTCTTCTTCAGAGATTTCTATCGGTAAACGGACATCTAGCATAATGTATATTTTGCCATTTTTTTGCCATTCAACTAGTTTTTTTGATGTAACGTAAAGAAGTACAGGGCTTTCTAGTAAGTTTTTAAAATCACTTTTTCCCAACTTCATGACGATACCATCTGTATTCATTTGTACTGTCGCATTTCTCACGGTATCGCCTATGAGCGCTTCTTCGCCAAAGTATTGTCCTGGGCCTAGCGTGGCCAGATATTTTGTTTCTCCATCCATTTCGCGTATTACTTTTGCAGAGCCTTCTTGTACCACATAGAAGGCATCGCCTGTCTCGCCTTGCTTTACAATATTGCTGCCGACTTCTACTTTTATTTCTTGGAATTTTTGAAAAAGTTGCTGTAAATTTCCAGGTGGAATTTTTTGAAAAAGTTCTGAGCCTAATAAGGCAGACATCCAGTCAAGGCCATACTCGCCCTCTTGAGCACCCAAATCTTGTACTAAATAGTTTCCTGCCTGATTCCAGGCAAGTGCGCGATCAACTTCATCGCGGCTAATTTTAAGCACAATAACAGATGATGTTGTAATGGCTGTATATCGGTAAGGGTCTGCAGCATCCAGTGGTGGTTTTTTTGCTTGATCTTCTGCTTCAATAGGTTGTTTTTGATACTCTGCATCAATTAAGTCAATTGAGCCACGAATGAGGTAGATATATTCAGTCGATTTTTCAAATCTTTTAAATAAAATTTTATTAGCCGTATAGTGTGCTTTTGTTGTAAGAGACGCTAGTTTTTCAATATGTGGCAAGCTCAAAGTATCCACCGGCTGCAATGTTTTCAGCAGGTTAACAATGGCTTTATTGTCACTAATTACTTGTTCATTCATAAGCAAAGATTTAACACGGTATTATTTGATTGTTAAGTGATATTGCATGGATTTTTTCCTGATACGCGCCAATGATAAGTATGGCATTGTTTTTTCATTTTGCTGAAAATTAATCAGGAAGATCAAACAAAAATAAAATCATTTATTCTTTTAAGAATCAAGTAGATATATATATACTCTTGGTTTAGACTCGTGTTTTTCAAGCATAAAAAATTTTGGCTTTTTTAAAAGCACAATGTCGTTTTTTTTAAGGTTGTATATGGAGTATGGGTACCAGGATTTAATAAATCATTTTGATGAAAAAGTGATTCAGAAAGGAAGGGAATACCTAGGGCAAGGGCGGGTCGATCATGTCAAATTTAGTCAGAATGGCTCTTTAGTAACGGGTCGGGTGACAATTAAGCCTGGCCAGGTTTTTCGTCTTTGTTTAACTTTACATGAAAATGTTGAGGGTCATCTTGCCATTGAGTCTGAATGTACTTGCCAAATAAGTACTCAGTGTCGTCATGCAGCCGCAGTTATGCTTTATGGTTTGCAGCATAAGCCTGTTTTGCCTGCTAAATATAAAAAAATTAATCAATGGGATGAGGCTTATTTTGACCTGTCCACAGCTCAAAACGATTTATTTGGTGCTGATGATAGTGAAGAGCAGGTGCAGTCTGTTTTGAGTTTGGTCTATTTATTGAGCGCAGATCAAACTGATATTCCTGCTTTAAAAGTAATGTTGGGCAATATCAGTCGGTCAGAGAGTAAGGTGCCAACGCTTATTGAGTTAGAGCCTTTTCGTATACGGCAATCTTTATTAAAACCAGTAAGAGGTGAGGATATATCCTCTCTTCACGAAAGCGATCGGCGTATTTTAGCGTTGCTAGATTATATTGGTACACAATATAGATGGAGTCAGCGTTTTGAGGTTATTCCTTTAGAGTATATTTCTGAAGTTGTCTTAAATGTTGTCAAGACGGGTAGAGCGTTTTTATTAAGTGAGAAAGTTCACGTTATTTCTAAGCAGGAGTATGAGAGGAGTCAAAAAGCCATTTTTTTGCGTTCTGCCCCTTCTTTAAAGCTATCTTTTTATTGGCAAATGAAGGCGAATGGATGCCAAACTCTTTCGGTTAAACAGCGAGAGAGCAGCGTCATTTGGAAGAGTTTTCCGCCTTTGTTGCTTGAACCAGATCAGGGCATAATTTCGTCAATTGATACAAGTTTTTCACCCGATACTTTAAAAAAGATTTTCAATTTTAGTGTACTACCACTTGATATTGGTGATTTTTGGAAGAAAGAGTGCGACTGGTTGTTACATTACCGGTTACCTGCGCCTCAATTTTTGAGGATGACTGTTGAGCCTTCTTTTCAGCCTGAGGTGCATGTTCATTTTGCCAGTTGTGAGGCAAGGGGCATGGCTCATTTTTCTCAATCTATGATTCATGTTGCTTCAGTACGTTTTAGCTATCGAGGCCAGTTTTTTTCGCCTAAAGCGCGTGGAAAAATAATTTCTTTTTATCGGCAAGGGCAGCTTTTTTTATCAATGAGAGAGGCTGGCTTTGAAAAAATGGTCATTGATGAGTTCGACCAATTTGATTGGCTTTATTCTTTATTAGGTCAGAATAAAACGGAAGTATTTAATCGTGATGATCTTGTTTTTATGAGTCAAAGTTCTTTGCAGCAGTGGATTTTAGATAAAGTCCCTCAGTTTAAGGCGCGTGGTTGGAATATTACTTGGGATGACAGTTTTAAGTTCTCACTAAATCAAGTTGATAGTTGGCGTTTTTATCTTGATTCCTCTCATCAAGATTGGTTTCATATGGGCCTTAGCGTCATGGTTGGTAATGAAGAAGTTGAACTGTTACCTCTTTTACTTTCTTACTTTAAGAGTTTTTCAAAGGCGGATTTGAAAAAAAATATAAAAGATATTGCTAATAATGCTTTTATTATTTTGCCTTTTAAGGAAAATAAAAATATTGCTATAGAGTCGCGTCGTGTGCGTCAAATTATTACGACATTAGTTGAGCTGTTAGATAATAACCCACCGGTAAAAGAAGGTGGACGTTTAATGTTACCGATGACTCAGGTTGCACGTGTTGCAGAGCTTGAGTTTAATGAAGAAAATGATCGCGTTGAATGGCATGGTGCGCTTGAAATAAGAAAGTGGGCTGAGGCATTGCGGCACCCTACGTTTATGCAGGAAATTACCTTGCCGGCAGGTTTTTTAGGTGAATTGCGACCTTATCAATATGAGGGCGTTCAGTGGTTACAATTTTTAAGAAGTTATCATTTAGGCGGCGTACTTGCTGATGACATGGGGTTAGGTAAAACAGTACAAACCCTTGCTCATTTAGCGATTGAGTTTGCTGAAAAAAGAATGGTGCACCCTGTGCTGATTATTGCGCCAACGTCTTTACTGGGTAATTGGCGAAAAGAAGCAAAGCGTTTCTTACCTCATATTGAGGTGTTAGTTTGGCATGGGCTTCATCGAAAGTTAGAGCATGATCCTTTTAAATTTCCCCTAATTATTACAACCTATGCTGTACTGGTGCGCGATTTTCGTTATCTTGAAACACAGAAATACGCCATTCTTATTTTGGATGAAGCTCAATTAATTAAAAATGCACGAACAAAAGTTGCGAAATCGATTAAAAAAATTAAAGCAGAGCATCGTTTGTGTCTTACAGGAACGCCACTTGAGAACCATATTGGTGAACTATGGTCTTTATTTGATTTTTTAATGCCCGGTTTTTTGGGTAGTGAACAACAATTTCGCAAGCTTTATCGTAATCCTATTGAGAAGAGGGGCGATACATTACGCTGTCAGGCATTAATTAAAAGACTAGCCCCTTTTATGTTGCGCAGAACAAAAGAACAGGTTGCGCGTGATTTACCGCCTAAAACAGAGATTGTTAAATTAATCTCGTTGAATGGCGAGCAAAGTGATTTTTACGAAAGTATTCGTTTATCAATGAATCAGAAAGTACAGAATGAAATTGCAAGAAAAGGATTGGCGGCCAGCCAGATTATCATTTTAGATGCTTTGCTTAAATTAAGGCAGGTATGTTGTGATCCTCGTATTGTTAAGCTTGAGACAGCTAAGAAAATTCAAGAGTCCGCAAAACTTCAATATCTTACTTCGATGTTAATTGAGTTGGTTGAAAGTGGTCACTGTGTGCTCGTTTTTTCACAATTTACGAGCATGCTTGATTTAATTGCAGCTGAAATTGAAAGTGTGGGGTTGACATACGTTACACTAACAGGAAAGACGCGTCATCGGGATTTAGTGGTTGATCAGTTTCAAGAGGGAAAAGCCCCGATTTTTTTAATTAGCTTAAAAGCAGGTGGGACGGGATTAAATTTAACGCGTGCTGATACCGTTATTCATTATGATCCTTGGTGGAATCCTGCCGTTGAAAGGCAAGCGTCTGATCGCGCATACCGTATTGGTCAAAACAAACCAGTATTTGTTTATAAGTTAATTGCAGAAGGCACTGTAGAAGAAAAAATACATGTTTTGCAGGAGCAGAAACATCAGTTGCTTAAAAGTGTTGTAAATGGTTCTGAGAGTATTTCTTGGCATTTTGATGAAGAAGATTTGCAGTCTCTTTTTGCGCCTATTACATAGTACTATACCCAAAGAGGGCGTTATGTTAACAATAAATATATCCATTTCTGATCAGAGGCTTTATTTATTTTCTGAGTCATTCTTGATTAAAAAATATCCAATTTCAACCGCGATTAAAGGCGTAGGCGAGCAAAAAAATAGCGCTCAAACGCCCAGAGGGAAACACCTGATTCGCGCTAAAATTGGCCATAATCTACCTTTAAATTCTGTTTTAGTTGGGCGGCGCGTGACGGGTGAAATTTTTTCCTCGGCATTACAGCAACAATATCCAAATAGGGATTGGATTTTAACAAGAATCTTATGGCTCTCAGGATTAGAGAAGGGAAAAAATCGCTTAGGTGCTTGCGATACAATGCAAAGATATATTTATATCCATGGTACACCTGATACTGAACCAATGGGTGTTGTGCTTTCTCATGGCTGTATTCGCATGAGAAATGAAAGTATTATTGAATTGTTTGATAAAGTGCCAGTGGGAACTATAGTGTGTATTCAAGAGTGAAGGATTATTAAAACTTATAGTGAGGAGTGGTATGTCGTTACATCTTCAAAATCAGATGGGTCGTGTTATTTGGGATTTAAAAGGAACAGAGTTAACGCAGGAAGAATGTGAAAAGTTAGCGCATCCGCAAACGGGTGGAATTATTCTTTTTACGCGTAATTATGAAAATCCTGAGCAGGTACAAAGTTTAATTCAATCTATTCGTGCTTTGCGTGAAAATATAATTATTGCAGTTGATCAGGAAGGTGGAAGAGTACAACGTTTTAAAGAAGGGTTAACCTTATTGCCGCCTGCTGGATTATTAGGATTATTTTATAAAAAAGATCCAGAGGGCGCTTTAAAATTAGCTGAACAGTGCGGCTGGTTAATGGCAAGTGAGCTTAGCTCCTTAGGTGTTGATTTAAGTTTTGCACCTGTATTAGATATAAATCTTGGTTTAAGTGAAGTCATTGGTAATCGTGCTTATAGTGATAACCCTACAGAAGTTGTTGTGTTGGCACAGTCTTTTATTATGGGAATGCATCTTGCCGGCATGGCTGCAACAGGTAAGCATTTTCCAGGGCATGGTGGTGTTTTAGCGGATTCTCACCTTGATTTACCGATTGATAATCGTTCATGGGAAGTCATTGAGCGTTGTGATTTAAAGCCATTTCAGCTGCTTATTAATCATTTGGATGCAATTATGCCGGCTCATGTTGTTTATAGTCAGTGCGATGATCAGCCGGCAGGTTTTTCAGAGTTTTGGCTCAAGAGTATATTGAGGGAAAAATTAGGCTTTAGAGGTATTATTTTTAGCGATGATCTTTCCATGGAAGGCGCAGCAGGTGTGGGTGGTTATGCTCTACGTGCTCAGACTGCTTTAAATGCGGGGTGTGATTTGGTCTTAGCATGTAATAACCCTGAAGGTGCTGCAATTGTTTTAGAGGCGCTAGAGCGCGAAACGTGTCTTTTGCCTAATCATTGTCTTCAGCTCAAACTTAAAACAACACGCCCTAAGTGGCATTCGTTTGAGCAATCTCATGCTCGTATTGTGGTGAAGGAAGCGATTACGCACTTTATAGAAGAGAGCAGCTTCTAAGTCGTAATATTTAGTTTATAATCGCCCCGCCTTTTTGAAAATTTAAAAATATGGGTGCTGAAATGCTAAAAAACACCACGGTGGTTTGTCTGGATCTTGAAGGGGTGTTAGTGCCTGAAATTTGGATCGAAGTGGCTGAGCGTACGAAAATTGAAGGTTTAAGACTCACAACGCGCGACATTTCTGATTACGATGTTTTGATGGGAAAGCGCCTTGATTTACTCGAACAAAATGGTCTAACACTTACCAAGATTCAGGAAGTGATTTCAACGCTTTCCCCTATGGAAGGTGCCAAGGAATTTTTAGATAATTTGCGCGAAAAATTTCAGGTTGTAATTTTATCTGATACTTTTTATGAGTTTGCAAAGCCGCTCATGAAACAGCTCGGTTGGCCAACTTTGTTTTGTCATCGTCTTATCGTTAATGAGTATGATCAAGTTACTTCTTATCATTTAAGGCAAAAAGATCAAAAGCGTAAAAGTGTTGAAGCTTTTCAACAGCTGAACTTTAATGTCATTGCTTCTGGCGATTCATTTAATGATATAAGCATGCTTGGCGCAGCAAATGCCGGCATATTTTTTTGTCCGCCTGATGCAATTAAGTCGCAATATCCAGCGTTTAAAGTCACGTATGATTATGACGCGCTTTATTCAGCAATTCTTGAAGCAGACAAGCACTTATAAAAACAGCGCGGTTAGTTTTTGACACTGTTTTTCAATATCTTTAGCAGACCAGATAGCAGCAATGCACGCAATATAATCGACACCATAATCGATAATTGAGCGCGCATTGTGAAGATCGATACCTCCAATCGCAATAATTTTGCATGCTAAAGCATTTTTTGCGTCTTTTAGCACTTTATGATTCAGTAATGTTGTGTTGGGTTTAGTTCGTGAGGGAAAGCAGGCGCCAAATGCAACGTAATCAACAAGGTGTTCTAGTTCTTGAGCTGTCTCAATAGACTGATGACAAGTTGCGCCGATAATAACGTTTTTTCCTAGCTTTGCTCTTGCTTGTTCAATATCGCCATCTTGTCGCCCTAAATGCACCCCAAGCTGAAATTGTTGAGCCAAGCTCACATCATCATTGATAATAAGTGGCACGTTATAATAGCGGCATAATTTTTTTAAAACTGAAACTTCTTCTTCTTTTTGTTCGAGCAACGCCGTCTTATTTCTGTACTGTAGAATAGAAATTCCGCCTTGTAAGGCTGCTGTTACTTGGTGCTCTAACTGTTCTAAATTATGGTAATAAGCGTTATCCGTAATTGCATAGATGCCTTTTCCCTCTAGTTTGCTATGTGGTATATTCTTCATCGCGACACCTTGCTTAGGACAATTTTGCATAAGTCCTATAAGCGCTTTTATTTTGACCAAAATAGTCTGTTAGGAATGAGCTGACCTTTGCCAAGTGAGCGTGCTGACTTTAATGATTTCCATGTGAAATTTTGTGCTTCACGTGCTGCTGTGACAAGATCCATTCCGTGCGCAATGTAACCTGCTAGGCTACTTGCAAGTGTACAGCCTGATCCATGATAATGACCTTCCAATCTATCCCATTCACAAAGCAGTAACTGTTTTTTTCCATGCCATAATCTATTCACAACTTTAGACGTGTTGTCATGTGTGCCTGTAATTAATACAGCTTCGGCACCTTTTGCAATAATTTCATGTGCACAGGCTTCGATTGAATCTGCTTGTGATGATAGTTTTTTTGCCTCATCAGTATTGGGTGTGCAGATAAATGTCCAAGGTAAAATTAAGTTTTCAATGGCTTCTATTACATTATTTTCCGTTAGTAGACAGCCACCGCCCGCTCTAATAATAGGGTCAAAAATAACAGGGATGTGAGGGTAATCTTTAATGATCGTATGAATTGCTTCTACTTGAGCGATACTGCCAATTAAACCAAGTTTAAATGCACGTACCGGCATATCTGCCAAAATAATGCGTGCTTGCTCAATTAAAAAAGGAGCAGGAACAGGGTGGGTATCTTGAACGTTACAAGTATCTTGTGCGGTGAGTGTTGTGATTATGGGAGCGCAGTGACAGCCAATACTTGCTAAAGTTTCAATGTCAGCCTGAATGCCTGCGCCTCCGCTAGGGTCTAGCCCCGAAAAGCACAGTACAACAGGCGGGGCATTAGAAAAATGTGCGTCAGATTGTTTGATATACATCGCTTATTTCCTTCGATTTATACTGTCTTCATCGCGACGCCTTGTTTAGGGAACTTTTGTGTAAGCCCTAATTAAATTAAAATGGTTTAATGACTGCCAAGATAATAATCACAACTAATAATAAAACAGGTACTTCATTAAAAATGCGGAAGAATTTGCTCGAGCGCATATTTTCACCTCGCGCAAATTTGCGCATGAAAGCACCGCAAATATGATGATAACCAACCAATAAAAAAACCAATGACATTTTTATATGGAACCATCCCGCCTGCATTAACTCTTTTCCTTGTAGACTGGCAAGCCACATGCCTAAAAAAATTGTAGCAAGCATCGAAGGGATCATTATTCCGTAGTAAAGTCTTTTTTCCATTAGTTTAAAGCGCTCAAGGCTTAACGCATCTTGGGATTCTGCATGATATACAAAAAGGCGCGGCAAATAGAAAAGACCTGCAAACCAACAGACAACGGCAACAAGATGAAATGCTTTAATCCATAACATATTAACAAAGGCTCCTTTTTTAGTGCAATATAACTATTTTGAGATAAAACGAACAATACTGGTTTCTTTTTCACGCAACTGGCCGGCTGCATTTAATTTTTTAAGATATGTCTCCCACAGCAGAGCTTGTTTTATGGCTAATTCATAAAAGTAACCCCAGCGATAGTAACCAGATTGGTGTCCATCATCGAAATCAATTCTGACGCCATAGTGACCTACTGGTTGCAGTGCACAAATGCCAACTTCTTTTTTGCCAAAAGGCGTCACTCCGCCCTTGCCAAAGTGACCTTGCACTTCAGCCGAAGGAGAGTGAACCCTTAGAAACTCAGCAGATAAAGTGAATTTTTCTTCATTAGCAAAAAGAAGATCCACAGTTTTACTGAGTGTGTGCAAGTGAATCTGTTTAAGCTTTGGGCGAGGTGTCATATCGTGCTCTTACAAAATATAGCGAGATAAATCTTCGTTTTTAGACAGTGTTTCAAGATGATCAATAACATACTGCGCTGTAATTTCGATAAGCGTATCTGATATAGATTGAGTCAGCCCATCAGCTTCAAAAGAGAGATCTTCAAGCAGTTTTTCAAGCACGGTATGTAATCTTCTTGCGCCAATATTTTCCGTTCTTTCATTAACCTGCCACGCAATTTCAGCCAGTTTTGTAATTGATTCTTTAGAAAAAGAAATATTAACACCTTCTGTTTTAAGCAAGGCTTGATATTGCTGCGTTAAAGAAGCAGAAGGTTCAGTTAAAATACGCTCAAAATCTTGTGGTGTGAGCGCTTGTAACTCTACGCGTATCGGCAATCTTCCTTGTAATTCTGGAATTAAATCAGAAGGTTTTGCTAAATGAAAAGCGCCAGAGGCAATAAACAAGATATGATCAGTGCGAACAATGCCATGTTTCGTGCTAACAGCACATCCTTCAATCAAAGGTAGTAAGTCTCGCTGTACCCCTTCACGTGACACATCTCCACCGCTAGATTGCTCTGAGCGACGACAGACTTTATCTATTTCATCAATAAAAACGATGCCGTTTTCTTCAATTGCCTGAATAGCTTGCGTTTTAATTTCTTCTTCATTGACGAGTTTTGATGCTTCTTCATCACAAATTTGTTTGTAAGCATCTTTAATTTTCATTCGTTTTGTTTTTTTCTTGGAAGAAGAAAGTGAAGAAAAAAGGTTTTGTAACTGACTTGTCATTTCTTCCATGCCAGGAGGTGCCATGATCTCTACGCCAACAGAGGAAGCGGAAACATCGATATCAATTTCTTTTTCATTCAGCGTGCCTTCTTTAAATCTTTTCCTCAGTAGTGCCCTTGCGCTTGAATCAGCTGTCGTTGTCGCTAGATCTCTTTCATCATCATTGTCTTCTGCTTCTTCACGATCTTTTCGGGTAGGATGAAGTAACGCATCTAAAATACGTTCCTCTGCTAATTCTTCTGCGCGTTTTTTTACACTCTCTTGTGCTTTTTCACGATACATCTTCATGGCAATATCAGCAAAGTCACGAATAATCGATTCAACATCACGGCCAACATAACCAACCTCAGTAAATTTTGTTGCTTCTACTTTTATGAAAGGTGCATCAGCAAGTTTAGCCAGCCGTCTTGCAATCTCTGTTTTTCCTACGCCTGTTGGGCCAATCATTAAAATATTTTTAGGGCTAATTTCGCTTCTTAATTCTTCGTCAAGCTGCATGCGTCTCCAACGATTGCGTAGTGCAATAGCAACCGCTTTTTTTGCTTGGTGTTGGCCAATAATATGTTTATCAAGTTCTTGAACAATTTTTTTAGGAGTAAGTTGGGACATGCCTTTTCCAGTAGTATTTAATCTATATGGTGAGCTCTTTAGTGAATGCCATGAAAAAAGCATTCACGCAAAAGTCTCGCGGTAAATCTCTTTATTGATTTCTTAGCTTAACCCTCAATTTCTTCAATAGTAAAGGAGTGATTGGTATAGATACATAACTCGGCTGCAATAGTAAGGCTTTTTTCAACTATTTCTCTTGGTGGAAGAGACGTATAATTAAGCAATGCTTTTGCCGCAGATTGTGCGAAAGGCCCGCCAGAACCAATCGAAATAAGACCCTGTTCAGGTTCGAGTACATCACCATTTCCTGTGATAATAAGTGATACATCCTGATTGGCGACAGCAAGTAACGCCTCTAATCTCCTTAAGATACGATCTGTTCGCCAGTCTTTAGCTAATTCAACAGCAGATCTGAGAAGATGACCTTGGTGTTTTTCAAGTTTGGCTTCAAAGCGCTCAAACAGTGTAAAAGCATCAGCCGTTCCGCCTGCAAAGCCAGCTAAGATTTGATCCTTAAATAATCTTCTTACTTTTCTTGCGTTACCTTTCATGATGATGTTGCCAAGTGTCACTTGTCCATCGCCTCCTAATACGACATGCTTACCGCGACGTACAGAGAGAATAGTCGTGCCATGAAATTGTTCCAAAATATTTTACCTTTATGTTTGAGTCAGACTTATCAAAAGCTATGTCATTATGTATATGTCTAAACATAAGCGTGCGTATAAATATATTTTTTATAGCAACACACAATTGATGGTTGATGATGTGGGGAAGAAAGTTTTTTTTTCAAGGGTTAAATATTATGATACGCCTATAAATTTTACGGTAAACAGCCTATCTTATTTTAACTAAATTTTATCTTGATGTAATTTATGGAAATAATAGCATGGTTTGAAATGGCCATTTTTTTGGTAACGGGTGCTGTCACAGGTTTTATTGCCGGATTATTTGGTGTAGGTGGCGGAACGATTGTTGTGCCTGTTATGATGCTATTTTTAGAGCGGACGGATATTGCGCCTAGTTTAATTATGCCTTTAAGTGTAGGAACCTCGTTAGCAAGTATTTTTTTTACAGGAAGCAGCGCAACTTTTGCTCAACTTAAGATGAAAACGCTTAATATGGTGTTGGTAAAAAAACTAACGCTAGGCATGATGATGGGTGCCATGCTGGGAGCTGTTGTATCACACTATTTACCCTTTGCTTTATATAAGGGGTTAATGGGATTATTTCTTTTTTGGGTTGCAATCCAAATGTTTTTTCAGCTGCGTCCTGAGCCTTCTCGCTCACTGCCTTCTAACAACAGGTTGTTTTTTATAAGCAGTATCATTGGACTGTTTTCTTCGTTGTTTGGAATTGGTGGCGGGGTATTGACCGTTCCTTATTTAGTATGGTGTCAGGTTAAAGTAAATGAAGCCGTGGCAACTGCTTCTGCGTGTGGGTTACCTATCGCACTTTCTGGTGCAGTCACCTATGCCGTTCTTGGTTTTGAAACTGCTGGCTTGCCTAAGGGTAGCACCGGTTTTATTCTATGGCCTGCAGTGATTCCCTTAGTTGCAAGCAGTGTTTTTTTTGCCCCTTTTGGTGCAAGGCTTAGTCAACATTTGCCAACACAGCAACTTAAAAAATATTTTGCTCTTTTTTTGTTACTTGTATCGTTGAGATTAATTGCATCACTTTTTAATTGAGGATCCATTCTAATGGATAGTTATTTAAGCCTGTTAAAAATGATTCGTGAAAAAGGAATTTATAAAGCAGATCGTACGGGTACGGGTACTTATGGTTTATTTGGTCATCAAATGCGCTTTAATTTACAAGAAGGCTTTCCGTTGGTGACAACAAAGAAAGTGCACATGAAGTCAGTGGTGCATGAGTTATTGTGGTTTTTAAAGGGCGAAACAAATATTCGTTATCTTCAAGAAAACCAGGTTTCTATTTGGAATGAGTGGGCTGATGAAAAAGGTGAATTAGGCCCTGTTTATGGTTTTCAGTGGCGATCTTGGCCTACTCACACCGGTCAATCTATTGATCAAATAACGCAAGTTATTAATGAAATTAAGCAAAATCCGCATTCAAGAAGATTAGTTGTGAGTGCGTGGAATGTCGGCGAAATTCATAAAATGGCATTGCCGCCTTGTCACACTTTATTTCAGTTTTATGTGATAGAGGGCAGGCTTTCTTGCCAGCTTTATCAGCGCAGTGCAGATGTGTTTTTAGGCGTACCATTTAATATTGCTTCCTATGCTTTGTTAACGCATATGGTGGCTCATGTTTGTGATCTAGAGGTGGGCGATTTTATTCATACTTTTGGTGATGTGCATTTATATGCAAATCATATTGATCAGGCAGAAGTGCAATTAAAAAGACATCCCTATGCGTTACCTCGTATTGTGTTAAATCCTGAGATTAAAAATATTTTTGATTTTACTTATGAAGATATTTCTGTAAAAGAATATCAGCATCATGCTGCATTAAAGGCCCCCGTTGCTATTTAATCTTAGCTAAAAATACAATCTTATTTTTAGCTGCTTTTTAATTTTACTTCGGTTGCTTTTTTTAATATACGATTTATTTTTTTCAAGGAAGCATGCTGTTTTATGCGATTATCATTAATTGTTGCCATGGCGCAGGAGAATGTAATAGGCGTTCGTTCAACGAATAGTATGCCATGGCATATGCCAGCAGATTTAAAATATTTTCGCGAAAAAACGTTACAAAAAGCTGTGATTATGGGTAGAAAAACATTTGAGTCGATCGGTAAACCATTGCCTCAAAGGGTGAACTATGTGGTTACACGTGATACGACATTTAAGTGTCAAGGCGTTGAGATTTTTTCAAGCGTTAATGAAGCTATTGAAAGCGGCAAAAACACACATTCAAATACTGATGAAATAATGGTAATAGGTGGCGCTTCTTTGTTTGATCAAGTGCTTCCTATTGTGAATAGACTGTATGTTACAAAAATACATGCAAAAGTAGCGGGCGATATTTATTTTCCGAGCTGGTGTGATCCTGAGTATGTTGAAGCTTCTCCTTGGCAGTTATACTCAAGAGAAGATTACGGTCGTGACGAGAAAAATCTCTATGACTATAGCTATTTTATTTATGATAAAAAATAAAATTTTGCGTAAATCCTAAGAAGCCACTCGTTTAAATTTTTATATATTAGAAGGATTGGCTATGTTTAAGAATTGGTTTAAGCCTAAATGGCGTCACTCTAATGCAGAGATTCGCATCAAAGCTTTAGATGAATTAAAGTTAAAAAAAGAAAAAAATCAAGCCATTTTTATTGATGTCATGCTTCATGAATTAAATGAGGAGGTTAGAAGTTGTGCTGCAAGTGGTCTTGAATCCGCCAGCGAAATAATTTCCTTTCTTGAAAAAGAAACGTCTTTTTTAGTAAAGAGTATCTTAATACATCAAGTGAGTCTTTTGATTGTCGAGCCAAATGGTTCGCTCAATGAGAAAGAAAAAATAGACTTAATAGCTAAAGTTGATGATGAGAAAGAGCTTGAATTTATTTTGAATCATTCTCCACTACAAAGTATACAGCTACAAGCGATTGAAAAAAAAATCAGTGTAGACTTACTTGAATATTTTGCGGTGCATGGAAAATTTGCAAGCGTGAGAAAACTGGCTGCAGAAAAAATTAATGATATTAATATCTTGAAGCGAATTAAAGAAAAAACAAAGCGTTTTGACAAAGTTGTTTTTAAATTAATAAAAGAAAAAATTGATAAAGATCAAGAAGAAGGCAAGTTAGAAAAAGAAAAAAATATTCAGAGCGAAATCTTGTGTCAGCAGCTTGAAAAGCTAAGCAGGGTGCCGGACTCATTGTTTTTTCTTGGTCAATATCAAGTAATCTGTAAGCGTTGGGAAACATTTCCTATTCAGGATAAGAAAAATTTAGAATCAAGATTTTTATCAGCCAAATTAATTTGTGAACAGATTATTGAAAAAATTCGTGTGGATGAATTATTATCAGAAAAAGAAAAAAATCTCATTCTTAGCGAAAAAGAAAATATGGCTTTAGTCTGCTCAGAAATAGAGGGGTTGCATAGTTGTATTTTTTCTATTGATACAGCTAAAGATTTTGATTGTACTTCTTTTTTAAGTGCGCTTGATATTGCTTCAGTTAAATTAAAGGGTTTAAATAAATCTGTTTTAGATATGTCTCATAAGTATGAAAGCGATAAGTTAATTAAAGCCTGTTATGAACAGGTAAAAATAATAGAGTCTTTAAAGACGTTATGCCAGGAAGGGGCGTATTGTAAAAATTTAAAGTTAAAGATAGAAAAGAAAAAAGATTTGGATTTTTTTAACAAAAAAAATGCTCTTTTTAAAAAGCGTTTTCTTGAATTAAAATGGCCAATTACGATTAAAAAAATAAAAGAACTAACATTGTTACAGGATTTAAGTAGTGAGTTTGATACGTATTTGAATCAAATGACACAGAAAGAAAAAGAATATGAAAATGAAGTGAGAAAATATTTAGAGCATGCCTTTGTAGAAATGAAAGAAGGGCATTTTTCAAGTGTTGGCATCCAAGCTAAAAAAATAAAAGAAATATTAGAGTGGCTACCTCCAGAAAAGTATAAAGAGTTGCATCATCAGTTTTTATTGCTGATAAAACAGCTAGATGAAATGAAGGACTGGGCAGGCTTTGCAACGCTACCAAAAAGAGAAGCCTTATGCCAAGAAATGAGGCTATTAATAGAGGCAGAAATACCCAAAGAAGATAAGTGGAATTTGCTACAAAAATTGCAGGATGATTGGAAAAAACTTGGTCAGCCACATGCAAATGATGATCGTGCTTTGGCGCTTTCATTTCGTGAGTTAGGTCAGAAAGTTTTTTTAAAAATTGAGGATCATCTTGCTGAAAAAAAATCAGTGAGAGAGGCTAACTTAAGTAGAAAAGAGCAGATATGTACTGAATTGAAAAATTATATTGAACATATGAATTGGGAGCAAGCTGATTGGTATAAAGTAATAGAAACGGTTAATTTATCAAAGAAAGAATGGTCTTTATTATTTGAGACTGATCTTATTAAGGGTAAAAAGCTAAAGCAAGAATTTGATTCGCTTATTAAAGAGCTAGAGCGAAAAATTAATAATGAAAGATCTCAGAATTTATTGAAGAAAGAGAAATTAGTAGATGATTCTTTTAAGTTGAAAGACATGGAGAATATTGAAGATGCAATAATTTTGATGCAAAAAATTAAGAAAGATTGGAGGGAGATAGGATTTTCATATAAAAAAGAAACAGATAAATTGTGGCAGGATCTTGAAAAAATATCTTCTGTTTTGCAAGAAAGAAAAAATGAAAATTCAAAAGAGTTTCAAAAAAAACTTGAGGAGAATAAGAAGAAGTATGAAAATATTATTTTTTATTTGAAAAATATTGATTTAGAGGATTTCAAAATTATCCTCGCTAAAAAAGAAGAAATAGAAAAAATAAAGATTGATATTGAAAATATTTCGCCCTTGCCAAGAAAAGAGGCTTATGAGTTAAAGCGATCTTTTAGTAAACAGATTCATCTTCTAGATAAGGCGCTGAAAGATGCCAAAAAAAATGAAATAAAAATGATGTATAAAAACCTAATACAAAAAAGTATTTTATGCGAAGAATTAGAAAAAAGTTCAGCACATAAAATTTATGACCAGGATTTAATCAAAGAAGTTAAGTTGGCGTGGCATGAGGTTGGCGAAGTTCCAGATGCTTATGAAGCAGCGTTAAATGCAAGATTTGACTATGCGCTTGATGCTTTAAAAACGATGACTTATACCGTTAGTGACGAGTTAATTAAACAGAATCAAGAAAAACTGCAAAATATTGCTGTTTATTTTGAGATTTTAGCAGGTATTCAGCCGCCTAAAGTCTATGAAAAATTAAAAGCCTCACTTCAAGTGATAAGGTTGTCAGAAAGCATTAATGCAAAGAAAAAAGATTTTCAAACGGAAGTTTATGAATTAATTTCTCAGCGTGTGAACATTCAGCCATTCCATGAAACTTACACGCCCTATTTTGAGAGATGCAAAATAGCTTTAGAGCAACTTAACTTTTAAGTTGCTCACATTTTTAATGTTATTCTGATTTTTTATGTGAGCGAATTCAAAATAAAAAAAAGCACGCATTGATTAATAAACCTCATACTGATAATTTTCATGGCACTAATTCAGTCGTTATTTAAATTAAAAGTTAACTGGGGTTTCTAATGAGCAATAAAATTCACGCTGTTTTTTCCAATAAAATTCTTGGCCAAGGCATGACTGAATATATTATTATTGTCGCACTTATTGCCGTTTCTGCTATTGGGGTATATAAGTTTTTTGGTCAAACAGTGAGAAATCAAATGGCAGGCTTATCAAAAGAATTGTCAGGTCAATCAGCGGCTAATGAAATAAAAGCAGCATCAAATTCATCAACAAAAGCTGCGTCAGAAGGAACAAGCACAAAAACATTGTCTACCTACAGTGGTGGAAATTAGTTTATTTATAATAAAAAAATACATCTATTTCTTTTATAAAAGATAATTAAAATGAAAGCAAAAAAAGAAGGCTACGTATATCTTTTTTTTATTTTGTCTTTAATAATTATTGCGTTAAGTGGATATTACTTATTTAACGCAAGTATCATGACAAATGAAAAAACAAGGTTACAAAATACATCGGATGCGGTTGCCTATAGTGTAGCAACAGTTCAAGCAAGAGACTTCAACTTTATTGCTTACACAAATCGGGCGATGATTGCCAATCAAGTTGCCCTTGCACAAACAATTAGTTTAATTTCTTGGTCGCGATATATCGGCGATTTATCTGATAAATTACGAAATATATCACGTTATTTTCAAATTAGTGGTCCAGTTGGCACTACGATTTCTAGTGTTTTACAAGCAAGCTTTTCAGGCGCCTTGCATTTAGCGCAAGGCACTGAAAGAGTATTAACGCCTTATGTTGCCACCATAAATTCTGTCATTAATTTGCTTGAGGAGAGCCAAAGTACAATGCATTTTGGTTCAGTTATTATGATGAATAATATGAAAGATTTAATTGCAAAAGAAAATGATACGGATGTCCGCTCTGTTGGTTTATTGCAAACCTCTTTATATGCTAACAGTATGATAAAAAATCATTTTGGATCAGCCAAACTATTTAATCCAATGAATATTTCTAATCCTTTGAGTCATCGTGATGAACACAAAATTAAAATGGATGAAATGAAAAATATTACTCTTTCATCCAGAGATGAATTTAGCGCCAGAAGAGAAGTACGATTAGATTTTCCTATCATTTCCCCATTATTAAGAGCAAGAATGCATTATTTAGGTGGAACGGATATTCATAAAGGCGCCAGAAACAATCATTATTATAATTGGATGGCAATGGATACTGCTTCATTTCACATAGGAGCAAGACGCTTATCAGGATGGAGATGGAATGAAATACCCTTTGCTTATGGTGCAGCACAGGCTGCTAAAAATAATTATTTTGATTTTTCTTATGCAAGAAATAAACAATCAGATTTAGATAAAGCGTGGAGTATAAATAAAAAATCTGCCGCGCTTGCGACGTTAACGACTAAAGCAAGAGGTAATATAAGTCATCTTGGTGGAATAAGACCATTTTTTGAATTAAAAAATAAGGGTTTAATTGAAGAATTGCCTGGCGTTATTATTTTGCTTGAGAAAGATTTTGGTTCACCATCAAGTATTAAAACAGCAAAAAACTCTGGATTTTCTCAAAAAAATTCTAGCTTTAATATTGAGTCAAATTTATCTTCATCTAATAATAAAATATTTGCTGCATCAAAAGCAGGCGCCTATTTTTCTAGGCCGCAAGGCTTAATGAGTCGATCAGATAATGCGCGGGAGTATGCGAATCTTTATAGCCCTTATTGGATTGCACGTCTAAAAGACTTAAGTGAAGCAGAATTGATAGGCATTCAATCCTCTGTAGGGATGTGACAAAATGATCATTTATCAGCAAAAAAAAGGTCAAGCAATTATTGAGTTTATTGTTTTAAGTTCTTTTGTTTTAATTGCTTTTTTTTGGGGTTTTAGATATTTATATTTAATGAGTGATATTCAGAATAAGGCTCATCTTTCATCACGCTATGCTGCATGGGAAAGAATTAATTATAGTTCTGATTCATTATTTAATAAAAGTAATGAAGCCGTTCAAAATGAAATTTCTAAACGAATACTATCTAACAGTAGGCGCCATTTAAATACTGCTACAGATCGCTTAGATATTGATAGTTTAGCTCGTATTGAATTAGATCCTATGCTTTATATGAGAAGTCCAAACCGAGGATTTCAACATCAAATTTTATGGTCTGAAAAGAGTGATACTGATTTTGCTAGTTTTAGGACAACCAAGATAAGTAAAAATACTTTTAATAATTATATTGATAATGTAGCGAATGGCATATTAAAGCTTGATCGTAATGATGCAATTAATTCTCAGGTTACTTTTATTGCTCGTTATCACCCACAGATCAATTTACCTAGAGCAGGTTTTGCTGTCCGCTCTAAAAATGCAATGGCTTATGAGACTTGGTCTTCTTCAGGCACTGATCATGTGCGTAGGGTTGTTAGAAACTCAATATTAGGTGCAAGTTCTGGGCTTGTATTAAATACGATAAATAGTCTATCAAGACCAATAAAATTGTTGTCAGGGAGTCAATTAGAATTCGGAAAAGTTGAGCCAGATATCGTGCCTTGCGAGCGACTTTCAGGAAGTCATGGAGAAAAATTATGCCGGTAATTAAAAAATTAATAAGCTATATATTTTTTTGTTTTTATTTTTTTATTTCTGATAAATGCTTCTCAATAGAAATTAAAAATTTTATTAAGCTTCCTGATCATGTAAAAACTTTAATGGTTTTTGAAAAAATGAAAATTAATGGCATTGATTCATTTGTTTTTATTTTGGAATCAAAAAATAAAGATTTCAATTTTGTTGAACATTTTAAATTATTTTGGCAAGAAAAAAATAATGAAAATATGCCAAGGTATTTAATAGATAAAGTAGATGGTTTTGAAATAGTTAGTAGAGTTGATAAAAATAATCTTATTACGTTACAAGTAAAAAAAGATTTTAAATCAAATTTAGCTGATAAAAATACGGCTATTTTATCAATAGCACATTTATCAGAAAATAATGATTTTTTGAGATTTGATGAAAAATTAACAGATGATTTTGATCAAATTTTATCAGAAATAGAAACTAAAGACTTAGGAAAAAAATCTAAAATAATCACATTTTTTGACAGAAGAAAAATAAATAATTTCTCTAAAAATTTAGAAAAAAATCTTTTATCAGAAGGTTGGATGATAAGTAATCATGAAGCGATTGAGGATAAATCACGCTTGCTTATTGCTATTAAGGATGGTGATATTTTTCAATTATTTTTAACAGATAATGGTCAGTTTACTTCAGGAGTTGTGGTGTATGAAAAAAATAGCAGGGCAAAGTTTAACTGAATACATGATTCTTTCAATCGTTATAGTAATGATCTTGACTGCTAAAGTTTATCAAGGGAAAAGTGTGATCGATTTGATTGTTGAAAGTATTAAAATTAATCATGCTGGTTTTATTTTTGGCGTTAGTTTGCCTAGTTAATTTTTAATATGAGCTGAGAGATTTAAATGCTTAAAGACAAAAAATGGATTAAACCGATTTTATTATTATTATTTTCAATAATAATGGCTTTTTTTGCGTCTTATTTTGCTTTTTCTCGTATTGAAAAAAAAGAAGCTTTATTAAGTGAGATGTTAAATAGAAAAGAAGAAATGCATCAAATTATTGTTCCCTTAAGAGATATTCAATCTGGAGAAATTCTTTCTTCAGAAAATCTTTCTATGTTTGAAATTCCAATTAAATTTATACCGACAGAGGCGATTTTAGCTTCTAACTTTAATGATATTGATGGATTACAAGCCAGCGTTAATTTAGAGCAAGGTAAACCCATCGTTTTTTCTCAAATAAAAAACACCTTAAATGCCGGAAAACTTTCTAATTTTCTAAAAGAAGGCGAAAGAGCAATTACGCTTCCGGTTGATTCTATCTCAGTAAATGAATTTTTACTGAAAAATGGCGATAAAATTGATTTGATTTTTTCATTAAAAGTGAAAGATAAAAAAAATAAGATGATCCATCCTTTATGGATTTTAGAGAATGCAGCTATTTTAGCAACGGGTTCTGATTTTTCAGTAGGGCGTCTGGAAGGAGAAAAAGAAATTCAAAGCTATGCCTCAATTACAATTGCAGTTAAAGATCAAAATATAGAAAAATTAATTTCCTATAGAGAGGCTGCTATCTTGGGAGAAATAAATATAGGTTTTCTTTTGAAAAATGATAGCGATAAAACATCCGTCACAAAAATTTTCCAGCGACCAGTTTATAATGTGCAATCTGGGAGAAATAAAAAAATTGTTGTTTTTGAAGGGAATCAAAACGGGAAAATTGAAAAAAAGAACTTATTTGTACAATAATTTTATTCGAGAAAAATATGATCATTTTTTATAGATTTTTGTTTTTAATTTATTTTTTGTCAGCCACTTCTTTTGCCTCTGAAAATAATTTAAGAAGTGAGATGATTATAAAAATAGGAGAAATGAATAGCGTAAAAATAAAGGGAATTATCAAAATAGCAATTGCCAATGCTGACATTATTAATTATCAACTTATTGCAGATAATGAGATATTTTTAATACCTAAAAAAATTGGAAAAACAGAAATGAAAGTATGGTCTACTTCTCAGGGTGAGAAAAGTATTTTAATAAAAATTGAAGAAGATACATTGGAAGAAGAGTTAAGATTAGCCAAAGAATTAACATCTAATTATTCTGGATTAAAAGTAAACTTAATAAATAATAAAATTATATTTAGTGGCGAAGTTAAAAAAGAAGACGAAGAGAATTATAAAAAAATAATTGAAATAAGTAAAAATTATACAGATTTAGTTCATGTTGATTCATTTAAAATGGAGCGGATGATTAAATTAAACGTTCAGATTATAGAGGTAAGCAAAAAAGCAATTCAGCAGCTAGGTATTAGATGGAATCAATCAGCTGCGGGCCCTGCTGTAGGATTTGTGAAAAACATGCATGTAAATGATTATTTTGCTGTTGCAAGTGATGATGGTCAGGATATAGCTAAAAACATACTAGCTTCTATTCCTCTTAAAGATAAAACATTTTTTGGTTATTCAGGGATGAGTTCTTCTTTAGGTTCTCAGCTTGATTTATTAGCTGAGACGGGAGATGCAAGAATTTTAGCAAAGCCTGAGCTAGTGACAAGGCATGGCGAAAAAGCTTCTTTTCACTCCGGCGGTCAATTTCCTATACAAAAAACAACGGCATTAGGTCAGACTGAAATAGATTATGTGGATTATGGCATTAAGCTTGAAATTGAGCCTGTTATTGATAATGAAGGTAATATTAAAACATTTATTTTTGCTGAGATTAGTAATATCGATCCTTCTATGCAAGTGAGTACTGTTCCTGGATTCTTAACAAGAAAAGTGGAGACAGTAATTAATGTGAAAAATCAGCAAACAATGATTATCTCTGGTTTGACATCAGTTGATTCAAGTATTCAAGAATCAAAAGTGCCTTATTTAGGAGATATTCCTATTGTTGGAAAAATTTTATTTAAATCAAAGCAAACGATTAAAAAAGAAACTGAGGTTGTTATTTTTGTTACGCCGAATATTGTTGAAAATCAAAATGAGATTGATCAAAAGGTGGCAGAAATACGTTCAGAATTTTATGGCTTAAAAGAAAAAAATATAGTTTTAGATTAATAATATTGAGGTTTTTATGATTTTATTTACGGCTATTAATACTAAAAATTTAGAAAAAAAAGAGTCTATTTTTAATAAAAAGCCATTTTCTGTTGGTTCTTCAGATTTGTCTAACTTTGTTATGACTGATAGTCAATTAGCAGAAAAACATTTTCTTGTTTTCACTAAAAATAGTGAAGTGTATATTAAATGTTTTTTAAAAAAGACGGTATTATTTGATGGTAGGCAAGTATCAGAATTTGGTCCTTTAGAAGTAGGGTTTGTTTTTTTTGTTGGAAATATATCTTTTAAATTAGAGCAGGCTGAAAATAAAAATGAAAAAATAGAGCATGATCATATTTCATTAATGTCGCTTAAAAAAGAAGTACATAAAAAAGTTATTGAGCTGCTAGATTTAAGAAGAGTTGATATAAAAAAATTTTCAGATTGCGAGCTTAAAAAACATACGCGTACTGTTGTCTTAGATGCCATGCATTTTTTTTCTTTTCCTATTAAATTTGAAGAAAATAAATTTATTGATGAAATTATTGATGAAGCAGTGGGGTTAGGCCCTCTTGAAAGCTTACTTCGTCGAAATGATGTTAGCGAGATTATGGTTAATGCTAAGGATGAAATATTTTATGAGCATGAAGGAAGGCTATTGAAATCTGATGTTGTTTTTTCTTCGGATGAAGCGGTTATTGCTGCTATAGAAAGAATTGTGGCACCTATTGGTAGAAGAATTGATGAGAGTTCACCTATGGTTGATGCAAGATTGAAAGATGGATCGCGTGTAAATGCAATTATTCCACCTCTTTCAATTAAGGGTCCTTGTTTAACCATTCGTAAGTTTTCAAACGAGAAGTTAACAGCTGATCATTTAATTAAATATGGTTCCCTTAATTCTGCCATGAAAACAGTGTTAAATATGGCAGTAAAATATAAGCAAAATCTAATTGTTTCTGGTGGAACGGGAAGTGGAAAAACAACCTTGCTCAATGTGCTTTCTAATTTTATTCCAGATAATGAAAGAATTATTACGGTTGAAGATGCTGCTGAGCTTAAATTAAATCAAAAAAACTTGGTTTCACTAGAAACCAAGCCAAGTAATGCTGATGGTTCGCCTGGTGTTGATATTCGCCAGCTCGTTAAAAATTGTCTTCGTATGAGGCCTGATAGAATTGTTGTAGGCGAGTGCCGTGGTGGTGAAGCGGTTGATATGCTTCAAGCTATGAATACAGGGCATGATGGTTCTTTAACAACCATACATTCTAATTCACCTAGAGATTGTATTAGCCGATTAGAAGTATTGGTTTTAATGTCTGGTATTGATTTTCCGATTAGAGCTATTCGTGAGCAAATTGCTTCAGCTGTTAATATTATTGTTCAGCAAACAAGATTTTCATGTGGAAGCAGAAAAATTACCTCTATTGCGGAGATAACAGGCATTGAAAATGATACGGTACAAATTTCTGAAATTTTTAAATTTAACCAAGAAGGTTTTGATCGTAACGGGAAAATACTAGGAAGTTTCTATTTTACAGGTGTTGTGCCTGAGTTTTATGGGCGGCTTAGAAAAGCTGGCGTGAGTATAGATTTTTCTTTATTTGAGATGTAATTTTTTATGGAAATTATATTTTTTATAATGCTCTCTTTTTTATTTTTCTTTATTGTATTGTTTTTTTATGAAAAAGTAGCAACTCTATTTAAGTTATTTTTTTTAAAAGATACTGCTTTTCTTTTGGAAGCATTAAATTTTTCTTTTGTTTTTATTAGAAAAGAGAATATTTTTTTTGTTAATTATTCTTTGTTGGTGCTTGTTGTTTTTTTGTTTTTTTATTTTTTTCAGTCAGTATTCACGCTTTTTTTTTCATTACCTGTATTTTATTTTTTAAGGAGATTTTTTTTATTTCATCTTTGTGAAAAAAGAAAAAATAATTTTCATAATGCTCTTCCTGATGGGTTGCTTGCTATTTCAAATGGTATAAAAAGTGGGTTAGCCTTAAATCATGCTTTAGATTTGATGGTTTCAGAAATGGAGGGGCCTATTTCGCAAGAGTTTTCTCTTGTTATTAAAGAGGTAAAAATGGGCGTTTCACTTCAGGAAGCGTTGGATAATTTATTAAAAAGAGTTTATTTGGTTGACTTAGAAATTGCTATTTGCGCAATAAAAATTGCAAGAGAAACCGGCGGACCTTTATCTGATATTTTAAAAAATTTATCTGATACTGTACGACGAAAAATTCAAATGGAGCGAAAAATAAAATCTTTAACTTCTCAAGGAAGAATGCAGGGTTTTGTAATGGTTGCTTTGCCTTTTATGGTGGGATTTGCACTATATAATATTGAGCAAGAAGCAATGAGGCATCTGTTTACTGATCCTATAGGTTGGATTGTTTTAGCGGTCTGTTTTTTTCTTGTTTCTATGGGTATTTTCTTCATTAAAAAAATTGTTGATATTGATATATAAAGTAGATTTATGGAATATATTTGTGGTTTTATTTTTTTAAGCGCACTCTTTTTTTTGTTTGCTCTTCAATCGGTTATTGATATTTCTCCTGAAGAAAATAGGGTCTACTTAGATCCTTTGCCTTGGTCTTTGCGTATTATTTGGCCTATGATAAAACTGATTTCTTTTTTTTTAAGATGCGTAGAACACTCATTATTAGTTGAGTCAGCTAGTGTTAGGTTGAACAAGGCAGGCCTTAAATATCTAATTAAACCGTTAGATTGGCTTAGTTTAAAAATTTTCTTGGTTTTAATAGCTTTTTTAATTGTTTCTTTTTTTATTTTAAATTTTGACGATTTAAGTAAAAATTATTATTTTTTTTGTATAGTATTATGGTTTTTTCCTGAGCTAAAAATTAGCGAGCTTTCAAAGAAAAGAGATAATAATATTATTCGTTCTATTCCCAGCTTTATAGATTTTTTGATTTTATCTCTTTCTTCTGGTTTGTCTTTTGTTTCGGCTTTAACACGTTCAGTAGATATTATGCCTGAAGGTGCTTTAAGGTATGAGTTGAATAATTTAATTCGTGAGATTAGATCAGGAACCCATAAGCGAGATGCTTTGCTAAAATTTTCTGCTTCACTTAATTTAAGTGAAATAAAAACTTTAGTTTCTTCTATTGTTCAATCAGAAAAAACAGGTTCTAGCTTAACGGATACTCTAAAAATTCAGTTGGCTCAAAGAATAGAAGAGCGTTTTCAAAATGCTGAAAAACTTGCTTTAGAAGCACCCGTAAAAATGATTTTTCCATTGGTTGTGTTTATTTTTCCTGTTACTTTCATTATTTTGTTTTTCCCTATTTTTATAAAATTTATGACAGAGTTTTAAGTTTGTTTTTAAAGTGAGATTTAGTTCAACTAAATATTTTTATTTTTAGCTACAATTTAAAATCTTATTTTTATTATTTTGTTTGAGGTTTAAATTGAAATTAATCAGGATTTTTTTTGTGTTTGCTATTGCTGTGAATTCTGGCTGCCAGAGTTTTTATCAAGAAACGTCTAATGAAAATGCGATTGATATTTTTAATAAAGCCGAAAAATCTTATTATACTGGTCAGCTATCAACAGCTGAGCAAGCTTACAGGAAGTTAATAGAAAAAAATCCTAACTATGCAAAAGCTTATTTTCGCTTAGGGAATATCTATGTGAGAACTGGCCAAGAAGCTGCTGCTATTGAAATGTATAATCATGCAGCAAGACTAAAGCCTGAAGATGCTAAAGTTTGGTATAATATTTCGATGACCTATCTTAAGTTGTCTCAAAAAACGCTTAGTGAATCTTTAGATCACCCTCTTGAAGCGGGCGAAGATTTACAGTCTCTAGTCAAGCTTAAAAAAAATATGGATTCTTTTTTGCAAAAATAAAATGTTAAAAAATACAAGGTGTTAGTCTTGTTTCTACAGGGCCGCCTCATGAAAATTTGATTGACTAATCAGATTATTACAGGTTTTATTCTGGCTCCATAGTTTACTAGGAGTCAAAAATGATCAAGGAAGAAACAAAGGGCGGCTTTTTAGACTATTTTGAAGATTTACCTGACCATAGAATGGTCAATAAGTGCCGGCACTCAGTTTCAGAAATCTTACTTTTGACTATATGTGCGTTTTTATCAGGGGCAGAAAGCTGGGATGATGTCGAATTCTATGGCTATCAAAAGATCGATTATTTGCGTACAAAACTGGCTTATGAAAATGGTATCCCTAGCGATGACACCATACGGCGTTTTTTTCGTGCATTAGACCCATCGGCTTTTCAAGAAAGATTTACAGCGTGGGCAAAAGTCATGTTTGGCCCTGATTTGGTACAACAAATAGCGATTGATGGTAAGAGTTTGCGTGGCAGTCGTTTAGGAAATGAAAAAGCGTTACATCTTGTGGGCGCTTACGCCTGCGAAAAAGGCTTGTTATTGGCGCAGAAAGTCACTGCAGAGAAAAGTAATGAAATTACAGCAATACCAGATTTATTGGATTGGCTAGATTTAAAAGGGACGCTGGTTTCAATTGATGCAATGGGTTGTCAAACGTTAATTGCAGAGAAAATTCTTTCCAAAGGTGGCGATTACTTTTTTTCTTTGAAGGGAAATCAAGGAAGTTTGCACGATAGTGTGCGGCTCTTTTTTGAAAAGCTACCAAAGTCTGTGGAAACAGAGTTATTTGAAGATATTAATAAGGGGCACGGTCGAATTGAGATAAGACAAGTGAGCGTTTTTCACGAGCTAGATTGGCTGCATAAAATGCATGAGCGCTGGCCGCACATCGAAACGATCATTCAAATAAATAGTAAGCGCATTATAAAAGGAAGGGTTGAAGAAGAATCAAGGTACTTTGTGTCGAGCAGAAAACTGACTGCTAAAAATGCGCTGCAATTCTCGCGAGCGCATTGGGGTATCGAAAATGGAAATCACTATATACTGGATGTTTCCTACAAAGAGGATGCAAGTCAAATTAGAATGGGGAACGCACCGGAAAACATGGGAATAATTAGACGAGTGTCTCTAAACTTACAGAAAGCAATGAAGGCAAAGTACAAAAGGCGAAGTTACAAAGGGATGCGAAAATCTGCTGGTTGGGATAATAGATTTTTAGATGAAATCTTT
>CAMAPQ010000029.1 GCA_945860125.1 Klebsiella pneumoniae | reverse complement strand
CTGTTATAAAAAAAGAAGATTTTATTCAAAGTATTGCTGATGGGTTGCAGTATATCTCCTACTACCATCCTGTTGATTTTATTCAAGCAATGAATCGTGCTTATGAAAAAGAGCAATCACCTGCAGCTAAAGATGCAATTGCTCAGATTCTTGTTAACTCTCGTTTATGTGCATTAGGTCATCGGCCAATTTGTCAGGATACAGGTATTGTCTGTGTATTTTTGAAGATAGGTATGAATGTTCGCTGGGAAACAGATTTGAGTATTGCTGACATGGTCAATGCTGGCGTTAGGCGCGCTTATTTGAACTCAGATAATCTGTTAAGAGCTTCTATTGTTGAGGATCCCGCCGGCAAAAGGAGAAATACGAAGGATAATACGCCGGCAACTATTCATTATGAGGTTGTTATGGGCGATATTGTTGATGTAACCGTTGCTGCAAAAGGCGGTGGTTCTGAGAATAAATCTAAATTTGTCATGCTGAATCCTAGTGACAGTATTGTCGATTGGGTGCTAAAAACTGTGCCCACGATGGGTGCAGGATGGTGTCCGCCTGGCATGCTGGGTATCGGTATTGGTGGTACAGCTGAGAAGGCTTTATTGTTGGCTAAAGAGTCTCTTATGGAGCCAATTAACATTCAAGAGTTGATAGCGCGCGGTCCTGCTAATCGACCTGAAGAGTTGCGTCTTGAGTTATATGAGAAAATTAATGCGCTTGGTATTGGTGCGCAGGGTTTAGGCGGTTTAACGACGGTGCTTGATGTTAAAGTGAAAGATTATCCTAGTCATGCTGTCTCTTTACCCGTTGGGATGATTCCAAACTGTGCAGCAACCAGGCATGTTCATTTTAGTTTAGATGGTTCAGGCCCAGCAATCATTGATCCTCCTCGCATTGAAGATTGGCCCGAAATAAGCTGGGGTTCAAATCCTCATGCTAAACATGTTGATCTTAACACCGTAACCCATGCTGAAATTCAGTCATGGAAGCCAGGGGATGTATTGCTTCTCTCAGGTTATCTTTTGACTGGACGTGATGCAGCACATAAACGTATTCAAGAGATGTTTGCAAGAGGTGAGGCGCTACCTGATTCTGTTAATTTTAATAATAAGTTTATTTATTATGTGGGCCCTGTTCCCGCCGTAAGGGATGAAGTAGTAGGGCCAGCTGGCCCCACTACGGCAACGCGCATGGATAAATTTACCGACATGATGTTAGCTAAAACAGGATTGCTTGGGATGATTGGAAAAGCAGAGCGTGGTCAAGAAGGTATTGATGCAATTAAAAAGCATAAATCAGTGTATTTGATGGCGGTTGGTGGGGCGGCTTACCTTGTCTCAAAAGCCATTCGACAAGCGCGTATTGTTGCTTTTGAAGATTTAGGTATGGAAGCCATTTATGAGTTTTATGTTGAACAGATGCCTGTGACTGTTGCGGTAGATTCTTTGGGTGAATCTATTCATCGTATCGGCCCTAAAGTATGGCAAGAAAACATTATTCGTATGGTTCAAGACAAGAAGGACTGATATTTTTTTCTATTTTTTTTCCTTGGGTTTTTTTTGTTGTCTATACTCAAATAAGAATATCAACGATGCGTAAAAAAATCATAATTTAAGTACGCAAGGGAAAATAAGCATGCCGATACCACTTTTAATTTGCGATGACTCTGCGATGGCGCGTAAGCAGGTCAAGAAGTCTTTGCCTTTGAATTGGGAGGTTGACGTAACATTTGCTGAAAATGGTGCGCAAGGTATCCAGGCGATTCGCGAGGGAAAAGGAGAAATGGTCTTTTTGGATCTCACCATGCCTGAGCTTGATGGTTATGGTGTGCTTCAAAAAGTAAAAGAAGAAGGTTTGAAGTCTGTCATTATTGTTATTTCTGCCGATATACAGCCTGAGGCGCGAGAAAGAGTGGTCAAATTAGGTGCTTTAGATTTTATTAAGAAGCCGATTGACTCCCAAAAACTAGAAGAAGTACTGAAGAAATACGGATTATTATGACAGAAGTACTGAGTCTTACAGAAGATCAAAGAGATAGCTTACAAGAAATTGTCAACGTCGCAATGGGGCAGGCTGGTTATTCTCTAGCCTGTTTCTTAGAGGTGTTCGTTCATCTTTCTGTGCCTAGAATTCGGTTGGTGGGATCAAGTGAGCTGCCTAGCGCTTTAAGTGATTTTGTGGGTAATACTGAGAGTATTTGCGCCGTTCGCCAAGGTTTTTATAGTATCACTACTGGTAAAGGCATGAGAGGGGAAGCACTGGTTATTTTTGGTGATAAAAGTTTTAAAGAGCTTGCTGAGCTGCTCGCGTACGAAGATGATCTCAATGAGCATACAGAAAAAGAGTTATTGCTAGATGTAACTAATGTGCTCACTTCTGCGTGTCTTAATAGAATTGGTGAACAGATAGATACAGAACTTGCTTACTCTTCTCCTTCTATTTTGGGTTTTCGTTTGCCACCAGAAGTTGCAATTAGTCCTGATAAATTACAGTGGACTCAAGCGCTGCTTGTTGAAATTCACTATACCCTAGAGAAGGGAAGTTTTAGTTGTAACTTAATGCTATTAATGCCTGAGGAAGTGATTTTAGTGCTTAAATCAGCACTGGATTGTTTATTGAAAAGTTTTGAGTAAGGATTGTCTTTATACCAAAAAGAGAAGGGATTTTTAGCTGTGTTAAATCTAGAGCATAATATCGATCTGCTCGAATTTGTTGTAGATCGAGTGAGTGTTGGTATTTTTATTGTTGATGAAGCCATGGTTGTGAAACTTTGGAACAAATTTATGTCCACTCATAGTGGTATAGATATTTCTGATATCGTAGGCAAAAACTTGTTTGAAGTATTTCCTGATTTACCTGAGAAATGGCTGAGAAAAAAACTCAATGCGGTTTTTCAGTTGGGTAGTTTTAATTTTATTTCTTGGGAGCAGCGCCCTTTTCTTTTTCAATTTCGTCATAATCGCCCGATTACGGGCGGTGTTGAGTTTATGTGTCAAGATATTGCAATGATTCCTGTTAAAGGAAAGGATGGCGTTATTATTGGTGTTTGTTGCTCAATTCAAGATGTAACTGATGTTAGTTTGCTAAAAAAGCAGCTGCAAGAGAAAAATGCAGAGTTAGAAACTTTTAGTAAAATTGATGCGCTTTCTAGGCTGTATAATCGCGGTTATTTACAGCAGCGTTTAAATGAAGAGCGGAGTCGTTTTATTCGCTACGATAGTCTTTTTTCTTTGCTGATGATTGATATTGATTTTTTCAAAAAAGTGAACGATTCTTACGGCCATCTTTGGGGTGATGCTGTGATTATCCATGTGGCTAAGCTTATCCAAAATGCTCTACGTGATAATGATATTGCAGGTCGTTATGGTGGCGAGGAGTTTGCGATTTTACTTCCATTAACCAATAGGGATGGTGCGTTAGTGGTTGCTGAGCGTATTCGTTCTTTTGTTGAACAGTCTAGTATTCCTTATGAGGATGGTAAAACAATTTCAGTGACGATTAGCGTTGGCGTTGCTGCGTGTGTAAAAACAATGCAAACTGCTGAAAAGTTGGTTTCCTGTGCGGATCAAGCTTTATACTACTCCAAGCACAATGGTCGTAATCGATGTACTGTTTACGATGAAATACTGTTTGGCAATGTTCAAACAGAAAGCGAATAAGACCGACTTTTATCTACTTTTAGATTAAAAAAAATTTAGCAAAAATGAATTATTTCTTTCTATTTTTTGTCTAAATTGCAGGCAATTTTTATGTCATTTCTGGGGGCGTTATGAGCAGGATTTTTTTATGCGCTTTTTTTGTGCGTTATTCTATTTTACTAAGTGCGCTTTCTCTTTTTTCTATTAGCCAAGTTTTGGCAGATACCCAAATTAGCATCGCAGATCAAAAGCAAGCAGATCATCATATTTTTATTCGTAATGACCAGATAAGAGTGACTTATGCGCAAGGGAAGCAGTCTGGCTATATGATTTTTTCTTCGCTGACAAAAGAAATTGTCTTGGTGAATGATCAGAATAAAACATACAGTATTATTGATCAGGCGCGTTTACAAAGTTTAATGCTTACAATTAATACGCTTCAGCAGACCTTATTAAGTCAAATGGATTCTTTGCCGCCAGAACAGAAAAAAGCGCTGGCAGGCCTATTGCCGCGCCCTGGCTCCTCAGGCTCAGCTGAGCCTAAGGAGCGTTTGACCTTAAAACAGGTAGATCAAAAAAAACAAATTAATGGTTATTCTTGCGACGTCTCACACGCTTTTAAAAGTAATCAAAAAGTTTCTGAGTACTGCTTAGCGCCTGTTTCAAGAATGGGCATTCCAAAAAAAGATCATGCGACGATGGTTTCTTTTTATTCATTTGTTAATGATATTGTCAATCAGTTTCCTTTTTTAACTAAGGCAGTTGAAGTTTATGCTTTATTTGATCAGCTGAAAGATAGTTTTCCAATGGAAGTGATTATTATTGAGCAAGGAAAACCTGCTAATTCATATCAAGTAAAAACAATTAGTTCTGATCCGTTATCTGCGCTGCTATTTGAAATTCCAAAAAACTACGTGCTAAAATCAATTGAGTTACCAGCACAATCAACAGGAGGGGGGTAGCGTGAGGGAGTCAGATGATTTGCCGGGGCTGACATTAAGTCAGGACGATATCTTGGAAAGAAATAGGCGGAAAACTGGCGTTCATCATCAGCCCGATGAAATACATACTAAAGCGCCGCGCTCAGGTATTTCATTGGGTACTTTTTGGGTGATGTGTTTTTTTTTGATCTCTCTGATTTTAGGTCAGGGTTGGTATTTATATCAGCTGATGACTGCTCAGAAAAGTGGTTCAGATGGTTTGCAATCTGAATTTAGTTTGACTCAAAATAAAATTGATGAACTTAAGGCTGCCATGGAGCAAGTGACGCACAACCTCACTGTGCAAGAAGGCGTGTTAGATGAAAAACTTGGAAAACTTGCAAAAGAGCAAGGGAAATTAATCGCAATGAGCGAGCGGGGTAATATATCTTCTCTTGAGGCATTGCGTGGAAAAAGTGGTCAAATTGAAACTGATATGAGTATCGTTAAGGCAGAACTTTCCAAGTTATCAAGCTTAATTGATAGCATGCAAAGCACAAAAGAAAAAAATCAAGCGACAGTAGAATCTCTAAAGAATGATATCGATCAAGTTACTAAAAAACAGGCTCTTTTTAAAGAGTTCTCCACTCAGCTGCAAGCTGTATCAGATGAAATAAAACAAGTTGAAAGTGCTTCAGTTATGCAAAAAGAAGAGTTTGATGACTTGGCAAATAAACTGGCAAAATTAAGTGCCAAACCACCTGAAAAAGCGGGAATAGCGCCTGTTTCTGACAATTTAAAGGTACAGATTGACGCTCAGGCTCAGGCAATAGAATCAATTAATGCATTCAGGCGCCAAGTTAACCAAAGTTTAGATCAGATTTACAGCGAGTTACGTCGTTTAGACGCGAATAAAGCTCGATGAGTTTTGTTGGGGGTTAATTATCATGTTGAGTGAAAAGAGGCGGGCGCTTGTTACCGCCAAGCGCTGGGTTGTTAAAATTGGCAGTAGCTTATTAACAGCGAATGGAAAAGGTTTGGATTATAAGTTAATGGAGTCTTGGGTGTGCCAGATAGCAACGCTGATGCAAACTGGTCGTGAAGTCATTATTGTTTCCTCTGGTGCTGTTGCTGAGGGTATGGCTCGCTTAGGTATTAAAGTTCGTCCTCACGAGGTGCATCAATTACAGGCTGCTGCTGCTTTAGGGCAGGCGGGGCTCGTTGAGGCATATTGTGCAAAATTTCAACGCTATTCAATTCATGCTGCGCAAATATTACTTACTCATGATGATCTAGCTGATCGCAAGCGTTATTTAAATGCTAAGAGCACCTTGCGGACGCTGCTTGGAATGGCGGCTGTGCCTATTATTAATGAAAACGATACCGTCATAACCGACGAGATCTGTTTCGGTGATAATGACACGCTAGGTGCCTTGGTGGTCAACTTAGTTGAGGCGGATGTTTTTGTTATCTTGACAGATCAGCAGGGTATTTTTACGGAAGATCCCAAAGTAAATCCTCAAGCAGCGCTAATTCCTGAAGCAAGCTGTAATGATGAAAAATTAAAAGAAATGGCAACTGATACAAAAACACAAATTGGCCGCGGGGGAATGATTACCAAAGTTCGCGCTGCTGAACTTGCTGGTCGTTCTGGTGGTTATACAGTCATTATGCATGGTCGTGAGAAAGACGGATTATTAAGATTATCCCAAGGCGAGCCGCTAGGAACGCTTCTTTTTCCTAGTTGTGAGCCCTATAGTGCGCGTAAGCAGTGGTTAGCAGGTCTTTTGCAGATGAAAGGTTCCTTGGTGCTTGATGACGGGGCAATAAAAGTACTTCAAGATAAAGGGTCTAGCTTGCTGCCTGTGGGAATTAAAGAAATAACCGGTCATTTTAAGCGAGGCGAAGTGGTAGCTTGTCTTGATGTAAACGGTAAAAAAATCGCATGTGGTTTGATTAATTATAGTGCTGAAGAAACAATAAGAATTGCAGGGAAAAGTAGCAAAGATTTTGCGGGGTTAATTGGTTATGCAGGAGAGCCGGAATTGATTCATCGCGATAATATGGTGGTTTACTCTTACGAGTAGTCTAGTTTTTAGTAGAAATAAACTGAGTTGGCTGGCTTTATTATTCACCAATTAAGAATGGATTCCCGCTTTCGCGGGAATAACAAAAAATCACCACAAGTTTTATTAAAAATATTCAATAAAACTTTAAACGACAAACTTAGCTATTACGTTAGTACGTTTAGTTGCATGATTGCTTGCGAAGTGGCTTATGCCGATGGCTGAAGCATCGCTTTAATTCTTGCGCTCAGTCTGCTTTTTGTTCTGGCAGCTTTATTTTTATGGATAATACCCTTGCCTGCTGTACGATCAATAATCGGCTGTGCAACTTGAAAAGCTTGGCTAGCTTCTTCTTTGTTGCCAGAGCGAATGGCTGCAATGACTTTTTTGATGAAGGTTCTCATATTGCTGCGAATGCTGGCATTATGCTTTCTTCTAGCTTCGCTCTGACGTGCACGCTTCTTGGCAGAAATGATATTAGCCAATGTAAACTCCTTGATTTTTATTGAATGAAAAATTTCTGATGGTTGGAAACAGTTGGCGAGAATTATTGGGAGGGACGCTAGAAAAGTCAACTGCTTTTTTACCAACTTGCTAAAACAAAAATGTCTTCTTAACTTGAATGGTTTGATGGATAATGCGCGCCTATGTTTTTTGAGCACATATAAAGCCTATTATTTAGGGTGAGAAATTTAGCTTGATCGTGCGCCTTATTAAGGATTTTTGAGGGAATAAATGAGTTTAGATCAGTCAGCATCCGGCAATGAAAAAGTAAAGTTAGCCTCTTCTTCTGACGCGCCCTTATTAAAAACGTCTCCCTCAAATAAAAAAAATAATTTATTTAAGTCTACGGGTACGGTTAGCATTCTTACATTGCTTTCACGGGTATTAGGTTTGGTGCGTGATGTTGTTTTGGCTCATATGATTGGTGCGTCAGGCATGGGAGATGCCTTTTTGGTTGCATTTAAGATTCCTAACTTTATGAGAAGGCTGTTTGCTGAAGGTGCTTTTGCTCAGGCATTTGTACCTGTTTTTTCTGAAGTTAAAACAAAAGGTGACCTCTTTGCAATTAGGGCTTTTGTTAGTTATGTGACGGGTGGTTTAGGATCAATATTGTTAAGCTTAACTTTATTAGGTTCTATTTTTTCTCACTATATTATTATTGTTTTTGCTCCAGGCTTTCTTGATCACCCAGAAAAATTAATGCTTGCAGGCGATCTGTTAAGAATTACTTTCCCTTATTTGCTGCTTATCTCGCTAACGGCACTATCGGGTAGCATTCTTAATACTTATCAGCTTTTTTCTGTTTCTGCTTTTGCACCTGTTATTTTAAATGTGGTCTTAATTATTAGTGCCTATATAGGTGCGCACTACTTTACTGAGCCTGTTTATGCGTTGGCGTGGGGTGTTTTAGTTGCGGGTGCTTTGCAATGGATGGTGCATTGGCCTTCTTTGTTAAAATTACAAATGTTTGTTAAGCCTAGAATTAATTTTGAGCAAACGGATGTAAAGAAGATTTTTGCATTAATGTTGCCTGCGTTATTGAGTGTATCAGTTAGTCAGATTAGTTTGTTGTTAGATACAATTTGGGCTTCATTTCTTGAGACGGGCAGCGTTTCTTGGTTGTATTATGGCGATCGTTTAATGGAATTGCCGTTGGGGATGTTTGGTATTGCGATCGGTACAGTGATACTTCCTACGCTTTCCAGAAAACATGCCTCTAACTCAAAAGCTTCTTTTTCTCATACCCTAAATTGGGCGTTAAAATTAGTATTGTTTTTAGGTTTGCCTTCAGCAGTTGCATTAGCTGTTCTTTCTGAAGAGATCTTATGTAGTTTGTTCCAGTATGGAAAATTTTCTTGGCATGATGTTCAAATGAGCGCCAATAGCTTAAAAGCGTATTCTTTTGGTATTTTAGCTTTTATGTTGGTTAAAGTGCTGGCTCCAGGTTACTTTTCCAGGCAGGATACAAAAACACCCGTGAAGGCAGCAATTGTTGCAATGATTGCTAACATGGTGCTGAGTTTTGCGTTGATGTGGCCATTTAACCATGTTGGTTTAGCTTTGGCGACCTCATTGGCAGGTTGGGTGAATGCTTTACAATTATGGTTTGGCCTTATTAAGGATCGCTCCTTAAAAATGGAGTCAGATTGGTTTAAATTTTTATTCAAGCTAATATTAAGCGCTTGCTTTATGGCAGCAATTTTAACCATCGCTTCTCCTGCTGAGGTGGTATGGCGAGAGGCTCATCTTTACATGCGTCTTTTGTATTTATGTGCAATGGTTTCATTAGGTTGCTTCATTTATTTTGCTTCGCTATGGGTGATGGGTATTCGGCCGCGACATCTTCAGTTGGCTGCTGATTCAGACTAATCTTTTTAATGTAGATTGATCGGTGATTTATGTTTTTGATCCGAAACTGGCAACATCGGAAGTTATTAAGCCCATTTTTTGATAAAGGTTCAGTGGCAACAATAGGTAATTTTGATGGCTTTCACAAAGGGCATCAGCGATTAATTTCCCAGCTGCAAGAGGCAAAAAAGCAATATAATATGCCCTCTATTGTCTTTTTGTTTGAGCCTCAGCCGAATGAGTTTTTTAACAAAAGTACGTCTGTCCCTCGCATTATGTCTTTACGTGAAAAATTAGTAGCGCTTGCGCAGCTTGATGTTTCTGTGGTTTGTATTTTAACGTTTAATCGCAAACTAGCTGAAATTGAGGCGCATGAATTTATCGGGGCGCTAGTTGATAGTTTTAAATTAAAACACCTTGTGATTGGTGATGATTTTCGTTTTGGTAAAAATAGATTAGGTGATCAATCTTTGCTGAAAAAATTAGGCTTGCAGCTTGGTTTTGAAGTGGCACAGGCTAATGCTTTAATTGAGTATGGTGAAAGAGTAAGCTCTACACGTGTTCGTGCTGCACTGAATGACGGAAACTTAAGCCTTGCCAGTGCGCTTTTAAGCCACGCCATATTTTTTACAGCTAAAGTGGTATATGGCAGTCAGTTAGGTCAAACAATTGGTATTCCTACGGCAAATTTTGCCCTGAGGCATCGTATTTATCCTGTGTCCGGTGTTTTTATTGTAATGGTGAGTGATACGCCGCCCATATTGTTTAATAATGCTTATTCACCACACAGTGCACATTTATCCAATGCCAGTTCATCATGGCGTTATTTTGGTGTTGCAAATATTGGCGTAAGACCCACAATCGATGGGAAAGGTATTTCAAAATTAGAAGTGCATATCTTAAACTTTACCGGCAATTTATATGGTAAGAGATTATATGTCACGCTTCTGGAGAAGATACGAGGGGAAAAACGTTTTGATTCAATTAATAGTTTAAAAGAGGCTATTAATGCAGATGTTGCTTATGCGGTTCAATGGATAGATCAAACTTTCCAAGTGAACGTATAGCTTAAAAAAAATGAAAATGATTAAGGTCAGATAATGCAATATAAAGACACGCTAAATTTACCTAGAACCGAATTTCCTATGAAGGCAGATCTTTCACAAAAAGAGCCTTTTCAAATTGAAAAATGGAAACATCAATCGTTATATCAAAAAATAAGGAAACAATCGCAGGGGCGACCAAAATTTGTTTTGCATGATGGCCCGCCCTATGCTAACGGCGAAATTCATATTGGTCATGCGGTTAATAAAATACTAAAAGATATTATTGTAAAATCGAAAATATTGGGTGGATTTGACGCTCCCTTTGTGCCTGGTTGGGACTGTCATGGCTTGCCCATTGAGCATAATGTTGAAAAGAAAGTAGGGCGTGCGGGTGATAAAATTTCAGCGGAAGATTTTCGGAAAAAGTGCCGTGCTTATGCCTCAGAGCAAGTTGAAAAACAAAAGCAAGATTTTATTCGATTAGGAATTTTAGGTGATTGGGAGAATCCCTATCTCACTATGGATATCTCATTTGAAGCGAATATTGTGCGTGCTTTGGCGCAGCTTGTCGAAAACGGGCATTTAGTCAAAGGGCATAAGCCTGTTTATTGGAGTGTGGTAGGGGGCTCTGCTTTGGCTGAAGCTGAAGTTGAATACATTGAAAAAACATCTTTTGCAATTGATGTTGCTTTTCCTGTTATTGATGCTGCGGCATTTGCCTATGAGTTTAATGAATCACTGGTTTGTAACGAATTATCTGTTGTTATTTGGACAACGACACCTTGGACGTTACCTTCTAATCAGGCTGTTTGTTTAAACGCTGAGATTGATTATGTTCTATTGCAGGTGAAGGATGGCGATACTCAGAAATGTATTGTCATTGCGGAAGGTTTGTTTGAATCTTTTGTTGATCGCTTAAGCCACGATTCACCTAAACAATTTGAAATTTTAGGTCGCACTTTAGGGAAAAAATTGGAAGGAAAATTGTTGCGGCATCCTTTTTTTGATAGGCAGGTGCCTATTATTTTAGGTGAGCATGTCACGTTGGAGGCAGGGACGGGTGCTGTTCATACTGCGCCAGATCATGGTTTAGAAGATTTTTATGTTGGTCGAGAGTATGGCCTTGGTTTATTGGATTATGTTGATGCTAATGGTAAATTTCGTGATCACGTGCCTATTTTTGCCGGTGGGCATGTTTATCAGACAGATGAGAAGGTGGTGTCGCTATTAGAAGAAGTAGGCCGTTTGTTATGTGCTAGGAAAATTAAGCATAGCTATCCTCATTGTTGGCGCACAAAAACGCCTCTTATTTTTCGTGCAACACCGCAATGGTTTATCAGCATGAATGAGAAGGGTTTATTGTCGAGTGCATTGCTCGCTACCGAGGCGGTAAAATGGGTTCCACCTAAAGGTTTGGTGCGTATTCAGAGTATGTTAAATAATAGCCCTGATTGGTGTGTTTCTCGGCAACGTACTTGGGGTGTTCCCATTGCGCTTATTGTGCATAAAGAGACGGGGAAATTACATCCAAATATGTCCGCGCTGATGTCTCGTATTGCATCAGCAATGGACGAGAAAGGTATGGAGGCATGGTATCAGCTTGATCTAAATACTTTGATTGGTGAAGAAGCGGCTGACTATGAGAAGGTGCACGATACGTTAGACGTTTGGTTTGATTCAGGGGTAACGCATTATGCCGTGCTAAAAGCGCGGCCTGAGTTACATTACCCGGCTGATCTTTATTTGGAAGGTTCTGATCAGCATCGTGGATGGTTTCAGTCTTCTTTGAAAACGGCAATGGGGATGTATAATCAACCCCCTTATCGCTGTGTCTTAACCCATGGTTTTACGGTTGATAGTGAAGGCCGTAAAATGTCTAAATCTTTGGGTAATGTTATTTCTCCGCAAAAAGTAGTAGGTCAGTTAGGTGCTGATATCTTGCGTTTATGGGTGGCAGCCACTGACTATACTGAGGAAATGACGGTATCTGATGAAATATTGAAGCGCGTGACGGATTCCTATAGAAGGATTCGTAATACCTTACGTTTTTTACTTGCGAATTTAGATGGTTTTGACCCTGCGACAGAAGTTCTTCCTTTTCATCAGTTAGTTGCTTTAGATCAGTGGATTATTGATCGCACTGCGATCTTGCAAAAAGAGCTTATTGCTCATTATGAAGCGTTTGATTTTTTGTCTTTTTATCAAAAAGTGCATCATTTTTGCTCAGTCGATTTAGGTGGTTTTTATCTTGATATTATTAAGGATCGTCAATACACAACAACACGAAAAGGGCGGCCACGACAATCTGCGCAGACGGCACTTTTCCATGTTGCTCATGCTTTGGTGCGCTGGATTGCTCCGGTTTTAAGTTTTACCGCAGAAGAAGTTTGGTCGCATTTGCCTGGTGAAAAGGTAGAGTCTATTTTTCTTAATGTGTGGTACGACAAATTACAGATGCTAGATGCAAGTGCAAAAATTAAAAGAGATGTTTGGCAACAGATTATTGCAATTAAAGCCGCTGTAAATCGTGAGCTTGAAAAAGCAAGAGCTCAAGGTGATGTGGGTGGTAACTTAGAGGCAGAAGTAACGATTACTTGTTCAAAAGAATTAAGGGGATTGCTTGAGTTACTGGGTGACGAATTTAGATTTATTTTAATTGTTTCTCAGGTTCATTTTATTGATTTTGCAGGTACGGGTGAAATATCTTCTGATGCAGAAGGTTTTACGGTTAAAATTAGCAAATCATTAGCGGAAAAATGTGAGCGTTGTTGGCATCACCGGCCTGATGTAGGAATAAATACTGAATATCCAAGTATTTGCGCGCGTTGCGTTATTAATGTCTCAGAAGCTGAAGGCGAGAGAAGGAGCTTTGCTTGATTGTTCTTAGTGCTAGAAGCATATGAATGAGAATAAATTGGCATTAAATGATAGGAGTATTTATTTTGGAAGAAATAGCGTCCGCTCAGCCCGCCCCTATGCAGACACAAAGCCGCAAGGACGTTTTAATGTGGTTAAGCTTAAGCATGCTTATCATTGTATTAGATCAACTTACTAAATGGTGGGTTTCTCATGCGTTAGAGTTGTATCAAGCTGTATCTGTTACTTCTTTTTTCAACATTATTCTTGCCCATAATATGGGCGCTGCTTTCAGTTTTTTAGCTGATGCAGGAGGATGGCAGCGTTGGTTATTTACAGGGGTTTCTATTTCAGTAAGTGCTGTTTTAGTCTATTGGCTATTTACTTTGCCCAAAAAAGATAAAATGCTTGCGTTCGCTTTATCAATGGTAATTGGTGGCGCGGTAGGTAATTTAATTGATCGTATCGTCTATGGTTATGTTGTCGATTTCCTAGATTTTTACTGGAAAAATTCACATTTTCCTGCTTTTAATATTGCAGATTCTGCAATTACGTTAGGTGCAATGATTCTGGGATATCATATTTTGTTTGATAAAACCCCTAGTGATTAAGCTGGGGCAGTTTTGAGTAAGTCCTACTATCTTTGCTTTTATGGCTGTGATTTTTTCTTGTCAAGCGCATGATATTTTCCTGGCGGCAATTTTGAAACAATTAAAGTATTGGCTTTTTGTGCGACGGGAATATAGTCCTGCATGGCAGTTTTAATTGCAGTATTAATAATGGCACCAATAAGCCCATGTTGTGAGTCGCCAGAGGTGTCTTGTACAACTCTATCCTTTCTTTGCCAAAGTATCTGCCCTGAGCTGGTTGAAACTAACTTAAACTCAAGGGCAACACTTACGCCGCCGCCAATCACATAATAAGATGTATTCCACTCATGAATGGTCACAAATAGAACCGCATCAGCGCCAAATAAAGTGTGGAATTTTTTAGGATTAACGTTTGTTAATTGATCGCCATCTTGAATGCCTTCTTGTTTTAATAGTTCAGTTGTTATTTCTATGGGTAGTATGTAGTAGCCTCGGTTTGCCAAGGGCTCTAAGACTGTAGCTGCATAGTAATCAGGTGCATCAGCTGAGGTGCTTTGGTTAATAGCAGGAACAACTAAAATACTTGTTGTATTTTCGCTAAGTACTGCTGGGGGATCAACCGCTACAGTAGTACAAGCGCCTAAAAAATTAATGATGAAAAGGGAGATGAAGCATCTTAATGTTATATGTGCATGATTTTTCATTTGGTTTTTAAATTCCTACGGCGTTTTTTTTCCAGGTTGTGCAAGCTTAATCATGTGATCCATTACAACGGTTGATTCAGGGTAATGATGTGTTTCAAGCTTAAAGTAGCGAATAGCTGCAGAGAAATTATTTTGCTGATAAAAAGTAAAGCCTAGCTCGCTGTATAAACTGGGCGGTACAACTGCTTTTGCTTCTTCTGTTTTTTGAATAATCGTACTTAAGTTTTGCTGGTGCTTTGCAAGGGAGGCAGGATTAGGCGCTTTTTTAAACTCATAAAGAGATTTTGAGTAATTGCCAAAGTAGTATGCTCCTGGCTGTGGCCCTAAACCTGCGCAGCCACTGATGAAAAAAGAACTCATAAAAATTAGATTTCTCAGGTAATCTCGTTTCATGGTACGGCAACCTCAACCACTTCTCCGGAAGCAATAAAAATTTTGCGGTGAGCAATAAGTTGATTTTTTTTAAATATTTGATAGGTATGTGTACCCGGTGCTAATTGAATTTTAGTGGCTTTTTTTCCGTACAAATCAAACGAGCCTAATGTTTCAAGTTGAATCACTGGGTTCTGATCTAACTGAAGTGTTAGCCCTTGTGTTTCACCCATAATTTGAATGGCTGCTTGATTATCTTCTTGCGTTGTTGCGCGATAAAATCCGCAGCTAGACACTAAAAATGAAATGAGTACTGTTGCGATAAGCAAATATACCTTGGGTTTTATAAGAAGAGACTTTTTTTTCACGGTATGTTCCTTTATCTAGTGAGTTTCTTTAACGACGAGTTTTTCCAAGGGAAGACCTTTCACGCTGCCTGAGATAATACGGCACAGTGAAATTTCGTTGTTGCCCTCGCCCGAAAGTGTTACAACTTCAATTATTGCGACTTGTGAGCCAGGTAACTCAATCATAAAGCCCGTTTGCGGATTTTTAACTTTCTCACCTTGTTTCATCACGGCAAAACGATTCCCTATCTGTATACCTTGTGATTTACCCCCCGTCATGATTAGCATACCTTGCGTTTCGCTAACTAGATAAGCTTGCCAAGGCTGATTAAGCAAGTTTTCAGCTAAGTTGCTGGCGAGTTTTGAGATGGCGGCACTTAGTGCTTTATCATCAAGAGAAGCATCATATCCCGCCCGCGTTCCTACACCTAATACGGTATTTGCCTCGGTATTAGCAGAGCCTGAGCCTTCTTCAGCAAAAATAACCTGTCCAGTTTGCACGTCAACTAAGCGCACATTAACGCTTGCTTTTGCTGTTTGAATCTTATTTCTGCTAAAGACGCCGACTTCACTTGAGACGCTGCGACCAAATTCAGAAACAGAACCCACAATAAGATAATCGGCACCTACGGCTTGTTTGGTCATGCCTGTTAGTTTTTGTTCTGAGGTGATTTTATCAAGATCTGCTCGTTCCAACATTAAAAACTGGCCTGTTTCAGTCAGGCGTGCTGATAAAATATCCATCGCTTGCTTGCCAATACGATCATTTTGTTCGCTTAGTAGAAAACCATTATTGTGACGTGTTTCGTTACTAAAACGCGCGATAGCGACTTTTCGTTTAATGGCTTTTTGTGGTGCTTGTTCTAGCGTAGGGCTGATTCTAGGGGCAGAAGAAACCGTGTTGACTATTTCTTTAGTCGAGGAAGTGCAAGCGGTAATAACAAATAAACTGGCAATTATAATAGTTTGAAAAAGATACGATTTTTGAGGAAAGCAGGCGGTATTTTTCATGTGAGATAACTTTTATATGTCAGGGTTAATGGTAAGTATTAGGTCTTAGGTCTTAAGGGGCTAAGCGGCTTATTTGCCAAGTTTGATTTGAGGCATAAGAAAACAAAATTCTATCATGTAACCTATTGGGTCGCCCTTTCCAAAACTCATAAGAAAAAGGAATAACGCGATAACCACCCCAAAAAGAAGGGCAGGGTATTATTTTGTCTACATGCTTTTTTTCAAATTCTAGCATTTCTTTTTCCATGGTTTCCCTATCATGAATCATTTCACTTTGCGGGGAAATCCATGCGCCAATTTGGCTTTGACGTGGTCTGCTTTGAAAGTAAGCATTTGACTCTCCCCACGATAGCTTTTCAATTGTACCTTCAATACGGATTTGACGCTCCATTTCAGGCCAGAAAAATAATAAAGTAGCATAAGGATTGGCTTCAAGTTCATGCGCTTTTCTACTTTGATAGTTTGTATAGAACGTATAGCCTTGTTCATTAAAGTCTCTGAGCAGTACTGTGCGTGCTGAGGGTTTTCCTTCTGCCGTTGCGGTTGCTAACGTCATCGAGTTAGCTGTATTAACGCTATGTATCATTGCTTGATCTAACCATTTTCTGAACTCTTCAATGGGATCAGATGCGATACTTTGTTCACTTAACAGCGTATCATCATAGTCTATGCGCATCGTTTGCAGATTTGGTTCGTGAGGCAAAGGAGGATTCATTATATTATGCCTTTAGCGTGATAAAATTTATTTTCCCTTAATGAGTATGATGCGAATTCATTTTTTTTTCTTGGCTTTTTTATTTTTTTTCACGGATTTTTTTGAATCAGAAGTAGAGTAGTATTTTTCAAATGCTGCTCGTGTTTCACGTATTTTTTTTTCTTTGCGCTCTAGAATATGTGGTGCTTTAGCTGTTTTAAAATCAATGATGCTTTTTTCGGTTTTGTCCATGTACAGCCTCTATTGTCGCGATATCGTCGTGATAAAAAAATAGCTCAAATTATAGTGATCATTGTAATATGTGTCGATAAATGAACTTCTCATTAATGTAGAAATGGAATTAATTAACACAAGGAGAAATCACGTTGAAGCTTTTTTTAAAATACTGGCAGATACTTTTTGTTCTTATCTTTCTTGCTTCTTGCGCAACTTCGCCCACTGGTCGTAAGCAGTTTATGATGGTCAATGATAGTGCTATTGAACCAATGGCGGCGCAGTCATTTGATAAGATGAAAGTAGAAGGTAATATCAGCCATAATTCTGCGTTGAATCGCTATGTTGAGTGTGTTGTACAACCTTTAATTCAACAAGCGAGTACGCGTTATACTTTTTTGCCTGCTTCTTGGGAAATTGTTGTATTTGAAAAAGAAGATATTAATGCTTTTGCCATGCCTGGAGGGAAGGTGGGCGTTTATACGGGTCTTATTAAACTGACCGAAACACCTGATCAGTTAGCAGCCGTAGTAGGGCATGAGATTGGCCATGTTGTTGCGCGTCACGCCGCTGAGCGTATGTCAAACGCACAGGTGGCAGCGCTCGCGATGACAGCGACAGGTGTGGTATTAGCTGAAAATAAAAATCAAAGAGCAATTCTTGCCGCTTTAGGTTTAGGTGCGCAGGTAGGTATTTTGTTACCGTTTAGCCGCTTGCATGAATCTGAGGCTGATAAAATTGGCCAAGAATTAATGGCGCGCGCAGGTTTTGATCCAAGTCACGCCATTCGCCTTTGGGAGCTCATGGGTAGTAAGGGAGGAGATCGTCCTTTAGAGATACTTTCAACTCATCCTGAGCCACGCTTACGCGCCCAGCGACTGACAGATGGGTTGGTAGCAATCACGCCTTTGTATCAACAGGCGATACAATCAGGCAGGCAACCACGTTGTATTAAACCAATATAAATAAGCTATTAATTTAAGTTGAAAAAAGTGATTATCATTTTATCGCCTGCAAAAACATTGGATTATGACTCATCTATTCCTTATAAATTTGAATCAAAAGCACCTTTTTTTATGCAAGAAGCTGAAATTTTGGTGGAGGTTTTAAGAAGAAAATCATTAAGTGATATTGCAAGCTTAATGAGCTTAAGCGATAAATTAGCCGCGCTAAATGTAGAGCGCTTTCAAGGTTGGTCGCACTTGCAGGGCGATCATGCATTATTGCGTGCTTGTATTTATGCCTATAAAGGTGATGTATACGAGGGGCTTCGCATTGAAGATTTTAGTGAGGAGGATTTATATTTTGCAGATAAAAAAATTCGAATTTTATCTGGATTATATGGTCTGCTTCGACCCTTAGATCAAATTTATCCTTATCGATTAGAAATGAGCACCGCGCTTGCAACAAATAAAGGTCAACATTTATACGATTTTTGGGGTGAAAAAATTGTAGAAAAACTAAATGCTGATTTTGCACAGAGTGAATCAAAAGAGACTGTTTTGTTAAACTTAGCTTCAAATGAGTATTTTAGTGCAATTAATTATCCTAGTCTCAAAGCTCAAGTAATCCAGCCTGTATTTAAAGATTATAAAAATGGGCAATATAAAGTGATTAGTTTTTTTGCTAAAAAAGCACGGGGTTTAATGGCGACTTATATTGTAAAAAATAGAATTCAGAACGTTGATGAGGTTAAGGAATTTAATAGTGCTGGTTATTGTTTTAATCATGCATTATCTGATCAAGCTCAGTGGGTTTTTACAAGAAAGAGTGCTGAATAATTTTTTAGTGATTAAGGTAAATTTTGAAGTATGTTATTAAGTGCCAATAGGGTTATTTTAATTGGTAAGGTTTGCGTATTGTTATTTGAGGGTGTTATAGAAAATGGTCTATTTTTGTAGAGTATTCCTCTTATTTTTTTCGCTTCTTTCTTTGATGGGTTTTTCTGTTGACATTGAAAATAATCAGCTTTTAGCAAAAGAAGCACTGATGAAAGGTTTTGAAAAATGTGATGAGGCGAATCTCTTAGTAGATCAAAATTCAAGCGAGGCTGAAGGTCGGCTTTCTCAGGCCAAAAGTTATTTTCAAGCAGCGAAGCGGCTTGCGCCAGACTTATTAGAGTATCGTCATGCAAAAGAACAGCATGCTTTATGTTTGGCTGTTGAAAAAAGGATTCAAATAAAGTCTGTGCACAGTCGGTTATTAGAAGCTTTAGGTTATTGCCGCGATGCAAAAAAACTACTCAGTGAGAATAAAAAAATATACAGCCATTTTTTACAAGAAAAGTTTTTGTTAATTTATCGTGAGCTCAATATTGAGCCTTTTAGAGAAAAAAATGAGTTTTTAGGTGTTATTAATGAGTTCAGTGAATGTAATCAGTGGGTGAAAAAATTAAATGATAAACCAATTGATAATAGTAAAAATAAAATTGCTCAAGCAGAAAAAAAATGGAAGGAAATTAACGCTGAGTGCTTAGCTTTAAATACTGCACTTTTAAATAAAGTCGATGAAAAGCAGATTATTGAAAAGCATCAAAAAATAAAAAAAGCGCTGCATGCTTATCAGCCAGAAGTCATTTTGGGGGAATCATTTCAGGCCAGTTCTTTAGCTGAAGTAGGCGTGTTATCGCATTATATGAATGCTTATGAGTGTGAGCAATCTCTAGATAAAACCATTGCTCAGGTAAAGTTGTCCGCATTACCAGTGTTAGCAGCAGTACCTCTCAAAAAACTGCCAGATGTTGTGCCCCCTACGATTACCGTAGAAGATCAATTTATGGCTTTAAGTGCTGAGGTGATAAATAAGTATGAGGCTAGTTTAATGACCTGCGAGCGTATCCAGTCAATTCTTCAATCCACGTTATTTCTTGATAAGCTTATTGAGAAAGAGGTAGAGTTAAAAAAAATTCTAAGGTCATCTCAGCTCAATCTTCTAAAAGCAGAGGGGGATAAAAAAAGTTGGGATCAACAGCTTATGCGTGAAGAAAAAAAGCTACAAGAAATAACCTATCGCAAATTATATGAGATGGGGCAATGGCATGAAAGAACAGCAAGTTGTCTTTCCACCGTAAAAGCTTCTTTAAAGTTAGTTGAAAGTAAAAAGGCGCTGTATTCATCGCATTAAAAATGAACGATAAATGAAAAGGAGAGCAGTTTATGGCAAATAATATTTATGATTTTAAAGTGGAAGATACGAAGGGAAAGTTAGTTGCTTTATCCTTCTATACTGGCAAAGTATTGCTAATCGTAAATACAGCAAGAAAATGTGGTTTAGCGGAGCAGTTTACTCAGCTTGAAGCGCTTTATAATAAATATAAAGACCAAGGGCTGATCGTTTTGGCCTTTCCTTGTAATCAGTTTCTTAATCAGGAACCTGCGACTAATGAAGAAATGGTGGATTCTTGTCAGCTTGAGTTTGGCGTAACTTTTCCACTTTTTGCAAAAGTGAATGTCAATGGGGGTGATACTCATCCGTTATATCGCTTTTTAAAAAGTGAAGCTAAAGGTTTTCTAGGAACACAGGCAATTAAGTGGAATTTCACTAAGTTTTTGATTGATAAGCAAGGACGGGTGAGATCTAGGTATGCACCTAATAACACCCCAATGGAAATGGAGAAAGATATTATTGCGTTGCTTCAGTAGTGGGAATCTTTTATAAATATACCATTCGTACTTGAAAACATGGCATTGTTCGCAGCTCTCACTCACCCCAATCACATAGTTTATCTATGCTCATGGGGTTCACCCTCTTGCCGCCTCACCGTGATTCCAATTACTTTGGGCATAGATTCCCGCCTACACAGAATAACGGAAAAAGATTAAAACTTATTCTTTTTCCAGCTGTCTTCATAAGAAAAATATTTATCAAATTCATCTGCTGATTTAGAATCTCTAGCTGATTTTGCTTGTTTTTCTTTGGCAAGATTAGGGTTTGCTTTTTCCTCGAGCTTTGCAATAATTTCTTGAATTTGTTCGACTTGTTTTTGCCTTGTCCCTTCTTGTTTATTTTTCTTTATTTCTTGTAGAGTTATTTTGTAATTATGCATTGCAAGCTTTATTTTACCTTGTTGTGCTGCAATTTGTGCATGAGACATAAGCACACGAATATTAGTTTCAAAAAAGAGTTGCTTTAAAATTTCCATTTCATTTCTTGCGCCTGCAATATCAATTTGTTTTGATTTTGCGGCATTTTGTAAGAACTGAAATAAAGCATTAATAGACTTCTGAATCTCTCTGCCCTGAGCTGGTTGGGAAATGGTGGCGGCTTGTGGTGTTGGGTTGCTTTTTTCAATGCTGCCTTTCAACTCAATAGATTTTTCGATGCGTAGTTTTATTTTGGTATTCCCAGGCTCAAGTTTATTCAATTCTTCAAGTGCTTTGATGCGCTCCTGAACAAGCATTAATGCTAATCGTTTACTTAAATAGCAAGCAGGAATATTTTCAAATAATTTTTGGGCGCGATGCGCATGATTACTATGAAGCCCAATAAGCATCATTTTTTTCTTTTTATTTCTATCCATTGTGTTATGCAAGTAATAGATGGCACAAATAACTGCACCGACTAATGCTGCGATAACAAGATAATATCCCATGGCTGTATCTTAATAAGGTTAATTAATACTTCTCTTTTTATTCTAGACTATCTATCTTTACTGTATTAGGACTTACACAAAACTGCCCAGCTTTGTTGTTTCGCTCTCGCTTTATAATGCTTTTTTTTAAATCTAAGATTGAAAATGGAATAAGGACTAATTTTCGTGAAAATAACGTCTATTGATAAGTTATTTGAGTTAAGCCGTGTGTTACCTGTTGTGAGCCGTTTAATGCCAGAAGAAGGCATTTTTTTAGCTGAAACCTTTCTTTTGGAAGGGCTTAAAGTCATGGAGCTTACCCTTAGAACAGCGGAATCTTGGGAGACCTTTCGTGCTATTCGTGCTGCTTTTCCTGATGTTATTTTAGGGTTAGGCTCAATTATTAATGCCAGTCAGTTTCACCGCGCGCTAGAGGCGGGTGCTCAGTTTATTGTAACGCCTGGAGTCACGCAGGATTTAGTTGCTGCCTATAAAGAAGCGAGTGATGCCGTTTGGCTTCCTGGCGTTGTAACACCTTCCGATATAATGTTAGGGCTTGATGCAGGTTTGTCAGTATTTAAATTTTTTCCTGCTAATATTTTTGGTGCAGAAAAAGCACTTAATGCGCTGAATGGACCTTTCCCTGATGTAAAATTTTGCCCAACGGGTGGCGTGACATTGGATAATTTAGAGGTGTTTTTTGCAATGCCTAATGTCGTCGGTGTCGGCGCTTCTTATTTGGCGCCTCATGATTTAATTAAGGCAAGAAAACAGGAATCTATTCGTAATCTTGTAAAGCAAACCTTGTTGAGATGTTCTGCATGACACGAGCCGTACCCTCTAACCTTATTAAAGCGCCTTTATTTTTCCATATGCTGGAGAGTGAAGCGGCACTTATTAATTACCTTACGTATAAAATTAAGCATATTTTAGCGCAAGCCATAGAAGAAAAGGGCGTTGCTAGTTTAGTACTCCCTGGGGGTGAGACACCTAGAGCGTTATATCGTGCATTAAATCAAGTCGATATTCCATGGTTGAAAGTGCATGTTTTTTTAAGCGATGAGCGTTGGATTAGTGTAGAAAATGAGGATAGTAATGCCTATTGGATTAGAAAGTTGTTGTTGCAAAATAGAGCAGCAAATGCCCATTTTTTTTCGTTTAAAACAAACGATGCTTCGCCTCATGAGGCACTCACAAACTTAAATGAAATGATGCAACACCATACACAACCATTTGACTGTGTCGTGTTGGGCATGGGATTAGATGGTCATGTTGCTTCTTTATTTCCCCCTAGCGTTACGGACTGCCAGGCTGAAAATAAGTTTGATATTCAAGATGAAAAGGGCGATTTTCTCGATATTGTTGAGGCCTATTCACCTGTTTTGCCCATTCATCGCGTAAGTTTAACGCTGTCTCGCTTAAAACGTTCACAGCATCTTGCTGTATTAATGAAGGGGCGAGAAAAGTGGGATAATCTTCAAGGACGACTGCGTGATCCTCTTGATGAAAATCATTCCGCGCATTCCGCGCATTCCGCGCATTCCGCAATAGAGGCGCTCATAAAACAATACAATCCCTTGCATTTCTATTGGGCACCGTAAGCCTGATAATTGGTTTGTATTTGTTTTTTAGTATTGTAGCGCAGGTAACAAAGTTATTGTTTTTAATGCGAGTTAGAATTAGTCAAGTAGTTTTTTAAGTTTAGGGCTTAACCATGCTTCAAAATCGTAGACATAGCTAAAAAGTACAGGGACAAACACTAAACTGAGCGCAGTAGAAGAAATAAGTCCACCCATCACAGCAATTGCCATGGGCGCTCGAAAAGCGGTATCTGTACCAATACCCGCTGCAATTGGAAACATGCCTGCAAGCATTGCTAAAGAGGTCATCATGATGGGTCTTACTCTTGTAATACAGCCTTGGATAATGGCTTGCTCTTTAGGTAAGCCACGATGAATCAGCTCCAAGATATGATCTACCAAAAGAATAGAGTTTTTATCCGCAATACCCATGAGCATTAAAATGCCAATGATGGAGGGTAAGTTAATATCGGTTTTAGTGATCAGCAGGGCTAAAAAAGCGCCGCCAACGGATAGCGGTAGAGCTGTCATACGTGTAAGTGGTTGCAGCCAGTTTTTATAAAGTAAAACTTGTATGGCATAAACCATCAGTAATCCTGCACCAATTGCCGTTGCAAATCCTGCAAAAAGCTCGGCCATTACTTCTGCATCCCCTGTATTTTGCACTTCAACCCCTTCGGGTAAATTTTTCATAATGGGTAGGGCATAGATTTTTTTTAAAGCATCACCGAGGGGGGCATCATTTAAGTTAGCTTCTAGGGAAATCTTACGCTGCCGATCATAACGTTGCAGCGTTGTCGGGCCTGTCCCGTAACTAATATCTGCCACGCTGCTTAATGGCACACTTCCTTTTGTTTGCGTGGGTATGGCAATACCCCCTAGATAAAGAATATTAGGATAACGTTCTTTTGGTAGCCTCACCCTAATAGGAATTTGCCGATTTTCATAATTAAATTTCGCAAGAACATTAACGTTATCACCCAGTGTCGCAATACGTATCATGTCGCTGATTTGTTCAACTGTAATGCCCAGTTCCGCTATTTTGTCGGTGTGAGGTGTGATATTAATTTCTGGTTGAGCTTGGCCTTCTGCGCTGATTACACTATGCAATTCTGGCATGGCTTTCATGGCATGTTCAATTTCTTGTGCAACTTGAGTAAGGGCTTCCGTATTTTCACTAACGAGTGCAATAGACACATCCTTTGTGCCGTCAATTTTTGAGAAACCTAGCTGTATATCCGGAATGTTTTTCAGTTCAGGCAGAATACTTTTTTCAAAAGCGCGTTGGTCTAGTTTGCGCATTTCAGGTGGAATAAGTTTAATTTGGATCTCTGCTTTATTAATACCGCCCGTACTTTCATTGATTTGTGTTAGCACCTGTTTTACTTCAGGTCTTTCGTGAATCATGGCTGATATTTTTTGTAGTGTTTTATCTGTCTCTTCTAGCGTTACACCCCGTGGTAATTCTACTTTTAGTTTTGATTCTGATACGTCTTCGTAAGGTAGAAAGCCGCTTGAAAGCATAGGAATTAGCATAAAAGAACCAATAAGTGTCAGCATTGCAATAAAGAATGTTTTGAAACGGTGGGATAAAGTCCATTCAATTAACTTCTTATATTGTGCTTTAGTTACCCCTGTTTTTTGAGGGTGAGTAGGCATTTTAAGCCAGTAAGCAGCAAGTAATGGTGTTATTAATCTTGCGACAAGTAGCGAGAAAAAAGCAGCAACAGCAACCGTTAGCCCAAACTGCTTAAAAAACTGTCCTGGAATACCGCCCATAAAACTAACGGGTATAAAGACTGCGCAAATAACCAGTGTGGTTGCAACAACCGCCAGACCAATTTCTTCTGTTGCAATCAGTGCTGCTTCATAGGGCGTTTTATTTTCATTCATATGGCGATGAATATTTTCAATTTCAACAATGGCATCATCAACAAGCACGCCTGTAACAAGCGAAATAGCAAGTAAACTCACGCCATTCAAGCTAAAACCCATGAGCTGTAAGACAAGAAAAGTGGGAATAATTGAGAGCGGAATGGCAAGCGCAGCAAGCCAAGTGGAGCGGTTATCTTTTAAGAAGCAGAAAACAACGATGATGGTTAAAATCGTTCCTTCAAGAAAGGTAAAGAGTGTTGATTTAAAGGTTTTTTCTGTAAATTCAACCATCGAAAAAAGCAAATTAAAATGGATATTCATATTTTTCTTTTCAAGTAGCGCTAATTTTGCCTCTACTTTCCTTGCGATTGTAACTTCGCTTGATCCTTGTGATTTAAAAATATTAAAAGTAATGACAGGCTTCCCATCTAATCGAGCCAAAGCGCGCATTTCTGCGCCGTCATTTATGACATCTGCAATGTCACGAATATAAACCGCTTGGCCTGTTTGGGTGCTAAGACGAATATTGCTAATTTTTTCTACTGTATTCTGGCTGCCTAAAGTTCGGATGGTATATTCAGTTTCATTGATTTGTACGCGTCCACCGGGTAAATCAACATGCGTTGAGGCGAGCTGCCGACTAATATCGCTTGCTGTAATGCCATAAGCGATCATTTTTCGAGAGTCTAAATGAACCGTTATTTCATGGTCAACGCCACCACTTCTGGCAACTTTAGCGACGCCACGAATGCTCAGTAATTCACGGCTCAGCGTATCATCAATAAACCAGCTGATTTCTTCTGGCTTCATTTCCATGCTTTCAACGCTGTAAGTAAGAATTGATCCGCCATCAATTTCAAGCCGTTGAATGGTAGGATCAAGCACTGTACGAGGCAGTTGGCTGCGAATATTAGAGATTGCATCGCGCGTATCATTTAAAGCACGATCAAAACTTGTATCAAGATGAAACTCTATAACGGTAGTCGATACACCTTCGCTAATCGTGGACTGAATATGTTTGATGCCTTGTAAGCTTGCAATGGCGCCTTCTATTTTGCGCGTAACTTGTGTTTCAAGCTCAATAGGAGAAGCGCCAGGCTGTATAAGTGAAACGCTAATAATGGGCACCACAATGCTGGGCATATTATTAATGGGCAGCTTGATATAAGCAATTAGCCCTGCAACAGTGAGGATAAGAAAAAAAATAATGGGGGGGATGGGGTTTCTAATCGCCCATGATGAGGCAGAAAAACTCATAAAGCAGGCCCTGTATCGGCAACTGTTTCATCCTCTGTACTTTCTATTAGTTCATCCGTTGGCAAATTTCCTGGAATATAAGAAATGGTATCTCCTTCTTTTAGAAATACACCTGCTTTAGCAACAATAGTTGATTTAACTGTAAGCGCAGGCGATTGAATTATTACACGGCCTTCTGCGCGTAATTCAATGATGACCGGAATTTTAGTGACTTTTTTATCCTCATTTACTAACCATACAATGGTTTGGTTTTTTTCTTGAATAACAGCGCTAGCGGGTAAAGTTAAGCCTTCTTTTTCATTGGCAATGATTGAAATATTACCAAAAGCGCCCAAAGGAATATTTGCTTGTGTTTGTAAGGTAATACGAACTTTGGCCGTGTGATTGGCCTCAATGCGTGGGGAAATTAAGCGAATGCTGCCTGTTATCATGTCATTAAAGCCTGCAATATGAATATTGACAGGCTGAGCGATAGAAAAATATTTAAGATTCACTTCTGATACATATGCTTCAAATTCAATAATGCCGTCTTGGGCAATGCGGAAAAGCGGCTCATTGTTATTATTGCTTGCTAGGGCGCCAATGCGAGCATGACGCTCATAAATTAAACCTGCAGCAGGCGATTTTATTTCTGCTTGATGAATTTTAAGGAGTGCGTCATTTCTTTGTGCTTGAGTGAGGGCAAAAGCAGCACGTTTTTGATCTAGTTGATCTGGACTAATCGCGCCAGACTTTTTTATAGCATCTGATCGCATAAAGCTTTTCTTTGCTTCTTTATACTGCGCATCGAGCTGATCAAACTGATTTTTAAGGCTTTCTGTATCAAGCATGGCAAGCGGCGCATCACTTTCAACGTAATCACCTTCTTCTTTAAAAATAGCTTTGATGCGAACTTGATTGAGCTCTGTTGTAACAATCACTTCTTCTTTCGCTGAGGTAGCACCTGATGCGTAAATAATTTCTTTGAGTGTCATGATCTTGGGCTGTACCGTAGTAACTGCCATTGATACAATGTTATCTTCAGCTTGGTCTTGTTTATTATCGTTTTGTTGTGAATAGATGCTAAAAATAATGGCGGCAGCGATAAGCAGGAGTAATATATTACTTTTCATTTTTATCTCTTCACCATTACATGGTTTGTGTGATGGCACCATTGCATATAAAACGTGATTCCCCTTCAGAGAGGGAGTCACGTTTTAATTCAATAATTTTTTCCGTAAGTCCTACTTACGCTATTTCAGGAAGCAGTATTAGTCTTTGATCATTATAGATACTAATATTTGGTGCTAGTACTTGAACATAACGATCAAAATATAATACTTGCTTTAAGAGTAGCGCAAACTCTCTTGGAAAATGGATGCCATATTTTTTTCCAAGACGAACCAAATCCATTAAAAGTTTATTGACATCATTTTCGTTGAAGTTGCTTTCACTCCTTATTTTGCCATTTATGCCATCCATTTTTTGATAAAGCTGTTCAATATCAAAAGAGAGGGCATCTACATCAACTGTTTCTTCAGTAATACCGATACCAATCAAGGCATGTGCCATGCTGCGATAATCATTTTCACTAATCGAGCGAAATAAGTTTGCAACTGAGGCCCAAGTTTCAGCGCGTACGCAACCTACAATACCAAAATCAATAAAACCAATACGGCCGTCATGCAGTAGTAATAAATTGCCCGCATGCACGTCAGCATGAAAAGACTTACCTAAAAGTAAACTTGAGAACCACGTGTTCATTGCTGTAATTAAGCTATGTTGAGGATCTTTTGAGTATCTTTTTACCGTATCAAGATCAGTAAACGGTACACCATATAATCTTTCCATGGTGAGCACTCGCATTGAGCTTGCCTCAGGATAGACTTTAGGCACAATGACTTCGGTGTTTTGTGTTTCATTCAGAAAGGTACGAAAATCTTCTATATTTTTAGCTTCTTGGAAAAAGTCACATTCAGCTAGCATGCTTTTTTGTAGTTCTGCGACAATATCGGATAATGAAGCCATGCTCAGTTTGGGTACAAACCATTCAAGTGTTTTGGCAGCCACATAAAGAAAGTTTAAATCAGCAGTTAAAATTGCATTCACACCAGGTTTTTGTACTTTAATAACAACATCTTCACCTGTAACGAGGCGCGCAGCGTGTACCTGTGCAACAGAAGCAGAAGCCAGTGGGGTAGGTGAAATTTCAGAATAGACTTTGTGCAAAGGACGATTTAATTCTTTGCGGATGACCTGCTGAATTTTATAGAATGGAATAGGGGTTGTATTATCAAGACAATTTTGAAACTCATTAATATAAGCCTCAGGAAAGAGTGAGGGAGAGCTGGCAATAAACTGACCGAGCTTAATATAAGTGGTGCCAAGCTGTTCGAAAGTTTCGCGTAAAATACGCGGTGCTGGTGCACGATTGCCCAGCATCCATTTTAACGCGGTGCTCACTAAAACTTTATTGGTAAATCCAATGCGGATCGCCCCTTTGAGTGTATGGTTAAATGTCTGTATCATGTGTCCACTCTTTTATATCGTTCACTTTATAAGGCTTATATTTTTAAACGGGCATTTAAATGATTGTTTAAATGGATGGTTGTTCGAGAGATCCTTATTACTGCTTGCGCTATATAGAGAAAGCGCTATGTTTGTAACGTGGCGCGATCTTGCATTTCTGTCAGTGTAGAAGAAGATTTATTAACTTGCCTAAATAATCAATTAATTGGTTATTGCAGCCTGATGTAACGCAGCTAAGCTAAGCGCTACACAGCCTAGCTATTTGGCCTTTATCATAAGATGCCGCAGTTTAAAGTCGATTCACCATAAGACTAGCATGCGTTTCGAAATTAAATACAGGATAGCATGGTACGTTACTCTATCAATAAAAGGTGTCTTTTGTGAAGAATTTTGCAAAGAATAAATTCAGTGCTGCTCAGTGGCTTTACACTATTAAAGCTCCGAAAGACGTACAGTCAGTAACCATTATTGGCGAGGGCGAAGTGAATCCTGAACAGGTTGGTTTATCTGTTCAAGAGATTGCAAAAATTTGGGATTTAGTTGAGCGTCTTTATAAAACCGGTGTTTATCCTGCTTTGAGTTTTTGCTTAAGAAAAAGCGGCAAAATTTTATTAAATCGTTCAATAGGTCATAGTCGTGGTAACCCACCTGTTCTGTGGTGTGATAATAATTTAAAGCAAGAGCCGGCAGTGCTCATGACGCCAAATACACCTGTTTGTCTTTTTTCGGCATCAAAAGCGATTACAGCGATGTTGATACATTTTCTTTCTGAGAAAAAATACCTTGATATCATGGATCCTATATCGCACTACTTACCAAAATTTAAGGGTTCAGGTAAAAGAGATTTAACCATTTACCATATTTTGTCTCATCGAGCAGGGATTCCTTCTTTTCCTAGCGATCTTCCGATTGAGTTTTTATTTGATCCTGATATGGTTTCTAATGTGATAGCACAAATGACGCCAAAATGGATTGGTGGAAGAGGTTTAGGCTATCATGCCATTACCGGTGGTTTTGTTTTAGGTGAAATTATTGAGCTGGTGATGCAAGCGAGCATTAAAGATTTACTCCGAGATGTTATTCAGAAGCCTATGAATATGTCTTTTTTCACTTTTGGCTTAGAAAAAGAGCACTGCGATCACTTTGCGCTAAACTATGTGAGTGGTGTAAAGCCTGTCTTCCCAGCGTCTCATTTTATTAAACGTATGTTAGGTGCGCCGTTGGAAGATGTTGTGCGTTTATCAAATGATCCACGTTTTTTGAAAGCGGTGATTCCAGCGGGGAATATTTTTGCAACTGCCGAGGAAGTGAGTCGTTTTTTTCAGATGTTATTGAATGAAGGTCATTATGGTAATAAGCAGCATTTTTTACCTACAACCGTTCGTCGTGCAATACAAGAAACAGGCAAGCCTGAGTTTGATAGAATGTTCTTATTGCCAATGCGTTATAGCGCAGGTTTTATATTAGGCGCTAACCCTATCGGGTTTTGGGGGCCTAATAGTCGGCATGCTTTTGGTCATTTAGGTTTTACCAATAACTTATGTTGGGCTGATCGTGAGCGAGATATTGCTTGTGCGCTGTTGACAACAGGTAATCCACTCTTTGGGCCTCATTTACCTGCTTTAGCGCAGCTCATGATGCAAATAGGCCGAACGTGTAAGCCTCTTATTAAGCTCAGTTAAGTTAATGGCTAATAAACACTGATTTTACGGGAATGAAGAACGTGAAGACTCATCGATTATTTGGTTTGTGTGGCTTTTTTATAAGCGCTCTACTTTTTCAGTGTGCGCTTGAGGGGCTTTTTGCAGAGGCGGCTTATGCGGCTGAAAATAAATCAGTCGCCCCAGAGGTTCATTCTGCCATTAATCGGTTAGATCCTTGGGAAAAAGTAAATCGTAAGATATTTGCTTTCAATGAGGCGACGGATCGCTATTTTATAAAGCCTATAGCTCAATTTTATCGCTTTATTTTGCCGTCAGGTATTGATCTTGCTGTCACCAGGATGTTCTCTAATCTTCAGGAACCTGTTGTGATTATCAATGATGCGTTACAGGGAAAGTTTGATCAAAGTTTATTGGATTTCAGTCGTTTTACATTTAATAGCACTTTTGGCTTGTTGGGTATTTTTGATGTCGCTACTCATTTTGGTTTGTCTAAACATGAAGAAGACTTTGGTCAAACTTTAGGTGTGTGGGGTATAAACCAAGGCCCTTATCTTGTGTTACCTTTTTTGGGACCGAGTACTGCGCGTAATTCCTTTGGTGTCGTGCCAGATCAGGCTTTAACCATTTGTAGTCATGCGCATAAGATTAGAGTGCGCCGAGGATTAGGTGCGCTTAACTTAGTTGATTTGCGTGCTGATTTTTTGATTGTTGAAGGCGTTATTTCCGGAGATCGTTATAGCTTTGTGCGTGATGCTTATTTGCAATCTCAGAACTTTCAGTTGCAAGATGGCAAAACTCAGGGCGATCCTTTCTTAGAAGAGTTTTAGCCGCAGCTTAGTGATTATAGAACTTACGCAAAACTGCCCAGCTTCGTTGTCACGCTTCGCCGTACGATTTATACTGTCTTCATCGTGACGCCTTGCTGGAGCCGTCATTCCGCATAGTGGCCAATTAAGTCTTTGTAATTATTTTTTATTACAAGAAAAAGACTTAAATTTGCTATTTTTGCGCTTTCACTCGCCTATTTTGATTTCATATTAATCCCATTTATGATCGCTGAGATTCTCTATGACACTCTGTCATTTAAAGCGGAGCTGATAAAT
>CAMAPQ010000028.1 GCA_945860125.1 Klebsiella pneumoniae | reverse complement strand
AACAAAACCATCTCCATTGCCGTTAACGGTTGGCCCCCCTAAATCACGCACAGCCTGGTTAAAATCACCTGGTTTTGCTTGATAACGATCTTTAAAAGTGTCCCATGCAACTTCGACTGATTTTAATTTTGAAACAAGGGCGCGTGTTTTGGCTGAGTTAATAAGCTCTTGTCCTTTCATAACGCCGCCTAAAAGAAGGCCTACAATCACGAGCACAATTGCAATTTCAACAAGTGTAAAACCTTTTTGCCTTAAGCTATTGAGCCTTTTACTTTCTCTCATTTGATCTTCTCCTCACGATAAATCGGCATCAGCTTGTTTTTCTAGATTAGAAGGCAGCGTAAACAAAAGCACAGTTTTCTTGGGCAGCTTGGGTTGAAAGATACTCTATGCCATTAGAGCAGGGTCCGCCGCCTGGTGTGCTCAGATTTAGAGCAATTATTCCTGTGGTAGGTTTTCCATCATCCATTTTTTTATCAACTTCAGAAATAATCACCGAAGGAACCATGTAGCCGGATAACAGTCTGTGTCTCCAAACATTCGGCACCGCCATTCCCCAGTTATTCCAGCTTAAAAACATGGTTTGGCTAAAGCCATTCTCCATACAGCCGCCGCAATTCCATGGATCGCCGGTGTCAACGACCGCATAATTTCCTGAAACAAGGCCGGCAGCGCTTAAATGACTCCATACATCATTTCCTTCATTTATATAAACAAAACCATCTCCATTGCCGTTAACGGTTGGCCCCCCTAAATCACGCACAGCCTGGTTAAAATCACCTGGTTTTGCTTGATAACGATCTGTAAAAGTGTTCCATGCAACTTCGACTGATTTTAATTTTGAAACAAGGGCGCGTGTTTTGGCTGAGTTAATAAGCTCTTGTCCTTTCATAACGCCGCCTAAAAGAAGGCCTACAATCACGAGCACAATTGCAATTTCAACAAGTGTAAAACCTTTTTGATTAAGACTTTTAAGATGGGTCATGGCTGGTGTCATTGATTTTCTCCAGAAGTGCGCTTGAGTGGTAAGGAAGGTCATTTTAAGAAGCTTGGCGCTTGTTGAATAATATTATTCATGAAGTATGCCATTCGTTTAAATGCTGTAACTTATTGATTGTTTTGGCTGTTAATGAGAAATCGCTAAATTTTACTGTTGAGAATTAAGCACAGGCGATGAGTTTTCAGCAGCAGGCTTGTTTTGCTCGTTTTTATTTTTTTCATCAAGCGCTTCAAATTTTCTAATTAGATAGCCGCGCTCTCGTTCATCGGTAATAACACCGCTTTCAATTAGGCCTGCAATAAATATTTTAAGAGACTCTGTTTGATTTAAGTCTTCCATTAAAATGATTTTTAAGTCTTTAGCCCAAAAAGGAATATCAAGATTTTGTGCGTGGATATAAAGTAAGTCAGCCATTCTTTTTGCGTCTTCAGCATTATTGAGTGCGTGCTTGGTGATCACGATGCTCTCTGCAAGCCATCGCCAGCGTGTGAGCGGGGAGGCTGGAAACTTTTCTTCTACCCAATCAAACATTAATTTTCTTTTTTTATTATCATTTACGACAGCGTAACCTCTGACGGCTAAGGTGAAAGGATATTCACTTGAAGGATGTAAGTCAGAAAATAGAGTGAGCCAGTCTTTAATTTTATAATAGTCAAGATCATGGTAACTCAAGCTTTCGCCGTTTTGCCTGTCATATTGCTGTAACCATAAAAGTCCCACTCGTTGAAAAAAAAGAGGGTCGCCTAGTGAAAAAATATTTGCCATGTTCAAGGAAAGTGCCGGTGGCATAGCGGGGATTTTATCTGGGTTATTTTCTTGTTGAATTGAAAAAGTAACTTGTAAAATAATAAAGAGTATAAATAAAATAATAATGCTAGTTGGTACGCTAGAAAGTGGTCTTTGCGGGTTTTTTTCAATTCTCAATGATTTTAATTTCATTTTTTTATAAATTCTTTCGGTAAAAATCAATTAGTGTTGCTAAATTAATTAAGCAAATATATAAAAATGCTTCGCTTAAAAGTGGTAAAAGAATAGAAAACTCCGGATAACTCACGAGCCAAATACTTTGGCAGAAATGATCAAGATTCGGCAGAAGAAAATTAATGCCTTTAATGATTAATATCATAAATTGATCTGCACTAGAAATAATATCAAGCGGATTTTCTGCTAAGTTTTGAATGGCACTCATTGATCTTGATAATAGATAAAAAATAAAAAAAGCGGTAAGTGCTGGCACTAAATGCTGAAATGTAAAAACAAGAAAAAAGCAAAAAGAGGCGCAAATCATTAGTTCAAGTAAGAGAGATATAAACCAGATAAGGCTTCCTTGCCAATAGCCATAAACTAAAATAGGCCAAGAGAGAAAAAAGCTTAATAAAAAAGCCATTACAAAAAAACCTGTTATTTTTCCCAGCAAATATTGGTAGCGATGCAAAGGCAAAGAAAGCAGTAGTTCAAGTTGTCTGTCTTGTCTTTCTTTGAGGCATGAAGAGATAACAAATAAAGATAATACAAAAACGGACACCGTACGCATCATACTTGACAGCAATGTCGTTTGAAAAAAAACAGCTTCAGTTAAAACTAAAGATCCCACAAATTCTGCTATAAAGAAACTAACGATAAAAAAGAAGAGTGCGGTAAAGCTCATTCTATTTCTTAAAGATTCAAGTATCGTGTAACGTGCAATGGTGCTTAACATAGTTTTATTTAGTCATTAAATATTGTTTTTTGAAAAGTCCCTTTTTTATTGAAAATGACATCATTTAACGATACATACAAAGATACACCTAAGAAACGATGCTTCTGATGATGAAAATCATTCAATCCTTTAAATATTATAATGGGGAATTTTGAAAATGCTTAATAATCAAATAAAAGTAGAATCATTTTTCTCTTTTTTTATTAATTATTTTCTATCAAATAATGTCGCTTTTTCTATGATGCTTCTATCAATTAAAATTGCGGCAATGTTTGGTGATCTCTCTCGTATTGGCTTGTTAAGTCTTTTAATGGTTCATATGGGCTTTTTCTTGCTGTGGCAACCTATCGTTGATCAAAAAAATAGTCTCTCTTTACAGAAAATGGTGGCAATTATTATTGTGCTACTTGCTTTCTTTTTTACAGGCTCTTGGTGGATTATTAGTTGTTGGTTATTGATTATTATAGGCATGATGGCCGGAAAGTTACATGAGTCACGGCTAAATTGTATCATCGATATCATTGGGATTAGTCTTGTCTTCTGTTTTTTACTATTAGAAATCATCCCTGAAAAATTGCTTAATATCACTATTTTTATTGTTGAAATTGAAAGAGTTTATGATGTTATTTTTTTATTTTCTCTTGCTGGATTATTTTTTTTCGCAAGAGAAAAAAATAAGCATCATAAGCTTGATTATACTTTAGGCTTTTTTGCTATCATTGGCATTTCAGTGTTGTGCATGATCATCATGTTGTTTTTTTACTCTTTTCAACTTGATTATTTAAAATCTGTCTTTTTCTCAATTATCTTTATTGCTTTCTTTATTTTATTCTCAGAAATGTTCTTAAATGTCGGGCAAACCAATTCAGGTATTAAACAGCTGTGGCTAAGATATGTTTTTTACTCGGGCATTAAATATGAGGATTGGACCACCTATTTAACAGAGCTTGCATCAAATAAAAAAATTCAGCCTGATGAGTTTTTATTTCAATCAATTGATCATATTGTCAAAGAGCTACCTGTTGCGGGCATTAAAATTTTTATTGAGGATAAAAAAACACCCTCAATAACTTATCAGCTTATTTCTGAAAGTGGCGTTTTATCTCAAAACGAACTTAAAATAAAAGAAAGAGACATTTGTGCAATTGTTTATGCTCATACGCCTTTTGGCGCAGTGTCTGGCCTTCATTATCAATTACTGATTCGTATGGTATTACTGCTTTATTTTTCAAAAGAACGTGAGCAGCAATTGCGTCAACAAAGCCACTTAAAAGCAGTATATGAAACTGGTTCAAAGCTTACCCATGATGTTAAAAATATTTTACAGTCTATTTATGCAATGATTCAAATTGTGAAAATTGAACAAGTAGGTCTTGATGAAATAAGGCTAATGCAACGACAACTACCTTTATTAGCTCAAAGGCTTCAAGTAACGCTTGATAAATTTAAAGTGCCGAATAAAGTTGAAGATGAAATACAAAAAAAACAGATTGAGCAGTGGTGGGCTGAAATAAAAGAAAGATTGTCAGATCGTAATATCATTTTTCATAAAGAAATTGAGGGGAAAATAAAAAATAATTATCTTATTTTTGATGAAGTATTAGATACTATCTTTGATAATTTAATTGAAAATGCACGCTATAAAAGGATGAATGATCCTGGTATTTTAATTGTGGTCAGTTTAGAGGTGGGCGAGACTTACTTTCATGTGATGGTTAAGGATACAGGCGGCATTATTCCTCATGATATTGAGCGTTATCTTTTTAAAGAAATGCTTTCTTCTAAAGAAGGTTTTGGTATTGGGCTTTTACAGTCTTATCGTTTAGCACTTAAAAATAATTATCAGCTCAGTTTAGTGTGTAATGAAGCAGGTAATGTTTGTTTCATGATTTCGTCTCATTCCAATCAGATCTAGGACTTACGCAAAACTGCCCAGCTTCGTTGTCACGCTTCGCCGTACGATTTGTACTGTCTTCGTCAGGACGTCTTGCTGGAACAATTTTGCGTAAGTCCTAAGATGGAAATAAAATAGGACTTACACATATACCCAAAGTAATTGGAAGTGTTCAAGTACGAAGGGTATAAAAGAAAATATTTTAAGGTAATTGCCCTGCTTGATATAACGCCGAATAAATTTCATTAGGTGAAATCCAGTAGACAAGATCATCAAAGGTGGTGTTAGGGTTTGCACCACTTCTAACCGATGAAGCAAACGTATCATCCGTTGCAATAGGGTATGTTAAAGCGGTTGCGGTACTTGCGATGTTAGCACCTGTTTCGCCTGCATTTTCCAGCTGATTAGGTGAAGTGAGATTTTCCCAGTTCTTACCCATTGAAAAGAAAACCAGCGGAATGGCGCTCACAATAGGTGAATTACCCGCAGGCGCATTACAGTCAACAGCATTAGGGCTTGCGACCGCGCAGACTAGAATAGGATTGTTCGTTAGTAAGTTATTAATGCCCACGGCTCTCATTTCTGCAATATCAATAAAATCCCATTTCCCACCGCCATTGCCATTTGAGCGTGTGATGGAGTAACGATAAGGGTTATTCCAAGGATCTAATAATAAGCCATCGGCATTATAGGTACCTTTTAAACCTAAGGTATTGCCTGGCACAAAACCATGTTGAAAAACTTGATTAGCGGCATTTAGGCAAGTATTTGCCCCCACATTTTCGCGGCCACTAAGAGCGGGATTAATGGTTGGAAAAGCAGGGCAAGGTAGTCTGCCTTGTGCTCTTAAAAAACCCATAATTGCATCTTTAATTTCGTTAAGCTGCTTATCTGTACGTGAAATATTTTCACTTTCTTTTTGTGCTGAAAAAGGTGATACCAATCCCATTAGCAAAATACCCATTATTGCCATAACAACAGCCATTTCCAGTAATGTAAAACCAGATTTTTTATTTTTAATAAGCCTGACTTCGATCTCCTTCATATTTATTCTACAACCTCAATTAAATCATTAAATAAGGCATAATCCTTAAAAGGAAATTCATGCTTAAATTGGTTATCATTAGGGGTGACATTCTCATCTTCTAAATAATGATTAATTTGCGTGCTGGGTCTTTGTGAGGGGAGCTGTAAATCAGGGCCGCTGGCAATAAGTGCGGCTGTTTGCAAGCCTGCTTTATTCACAATATTAATACCGCTGGTATTTCTGGTATAAAAAATAGATTGGTACCAAAAGTTTACATAAAACCAACTCAGCGCGCTTTTAAATTCTGTTGGAATAGCCGCGCAGTTTTGCCATGTGGGATTATTTAAAGGCAGCTTGCCAAACGTCAAGCCTGCTTGTGAGTCAAAAGGGGTTAGAAGGGTAATAGGGGCAGGATCAGGTAGGTTGCCGCCATTGCATGTTTTATTTTTTAAAAGGGCATTTTTTGCTTCTTTTAAAACAAATCTTTCTGTTATGGGCCATAAATCAGCTGGTTTGAGTGTGATCAGTTGATCATTAAACTCATTAGAAAATTCTTTGCGTATTTCAAAAGTCGTGTTATTTGAATCACTATTTCTGCCTTCAAGATATTTGCTGGCATAAGCACAGGTTGTAGGGCAAGGTGTGAGTGTGTGATTTATACGGGTTGACTGCGCGCCAACGGCGGTGCCCGGGGCAATCACAACCGCAATGACTTCAGGGTGTGCAGGTGTAGGCGTCATTAACGTGAGCGTAGGGGGCGTATGATTTTGCAAGATAAGTGCTGTATTTGCATAAGTAGGCGTAACGCTATACCAAAATCGTTCTTTGCTGCTATCTCTTATATCGCTTAAGTTAAGCGTAAGAAAGGGTAGCCAGCCTTGGCTAACGGTGCAGGCAGTGCCGGTTTTGTTTTCTATGCCATCATTGTCGCTATCTGGGCAGGGTAACGTACCAGGTCGCCAAGGTATATTTTTTTGCGGTATGGAGGCATAAGCCAGAAGACTTTTTTTAATATTTTGCAGTTTTGCCGTATCAGCTTGATTGGTTGCCAGTAAACTTAAATTGGCAGAGCTACTATTTAAAGCAACTATGGCAGAACCTGAGAGTATGAGCGTAAGAAGCGCAAAAGCAATAAAACCTCGCTGAGGTTTATTGCTTTTATAACGTGTTGAGATGTATTGACGCATATGTTCTTACCCTGACGCTTACCTGCCTTTATCTAATTATAGGTGCTTAGGCTTAAGTGTTATGTTAATAAGCCGTTTAATTTAGCTATTTTTATAGTGTGGGGTCAGAAATTAGATACCCTTCCGTAATTTTTTTACTGCTTTTCAGCCATACCTGCCCTGGTCGTAACTCAACTTGATATTCACCATTTGAAATTTTAGAGGAGATTTTATTAATCTGATTTATTTTATCTGTGGCAATGAGGGGTGAAGGTTGCTGGTTATTGACCCAAATAAAGCTTTTTCCGTCAGATCTTTTCACAATACCTTTAAATAGTATATTGCCGGCATGGCTTATTTCTTCTTGTTTTTTATTTTTTTGGCTTTCTTTGTTTGTTTGAGAAGTTTCAATAGATCTTGGTATTTGAACAATATGAATATTATTACCTTTAATCACTTGAGAGAATTTAGCGCTTTTATAAAATTCTTTTTTTTCCTCAGTGAGAACTTTTCTTTCTTCTTCAGTTGAAAAAATGAGATCAATAGACGCCATGCTATTTTTTAAAGCAATTCTTTTTAAATTTATTCTTTCTCTATAATTGATTCTGATCTTTTTATTTTCTTCCAAAGAATTTTCTATTGCAAGATCTGCCATAGCGTTTCTTTGAGCAAAAAATAAAAGTATAAAAAATATTATTTTAAGTAAGTTATTTTTTTGATATTTTCTTTTTTTCTTAAGTGTCATTTTCTTAAGTGCCATTATCGCCACTGAGACCTAATAATGCTTCTTTATTAATATTTAAAGTATACCAGCTTAATTTACATTCTCCGCCCATTAATGAAAATTCGGTTCTTTTACCTTCTTTATTTGCTTTTATTATATTTATTTTTTTATTTTCAATCATGCACGATTCAATGATGGGAAAGGCTTTTGTTTTTTCTTCCATAAGGTATAACAATGAAAATAGATCGGATTCATGAGCCATGTCAAAGCTAAGTGTCATTAAGCTTTTTTTGATAGTGAGTGGTTGAGTAGGCACGCTCGCATCGTTTATCTCTTCATCTGAGCTAAACGCTGCATTAGCGCTACTTTGCTCAGTCGGCTTGCCTGTATTATTTTCTGTTAATGAAAGATCTTCAGCAACATTTATTTGATATTGAATAGTGGGAATATAATGCTCAAAAGCAATAGATTGTAAGTTTTCAATCCAACTTAAACGATCTTCTTGGCCCAGGACATTATCATCATAAAGTGATTGAATAAAAGGGTAGTATTCAAAATACTGTTTAAGCAAAGCAAGTGAGTTAAAATAATCAGTTTTACTTTTTTTAAAGGCTGCTTCTGATTGATGAATATGTCGTTCGGCATCATTATATAGCTTAAAGCACCCATATAAAATCATGATAGAAAATACAATGCTCACAAAAAGATAAATATAATGCTTGGGTATTTTTATTTTATTTTTATTCATGGGCTATTTTTTTCCATTTTAATCTTTATAAGAAAATGTTTTTTATTTTCAAGATTATCTACGGTATAGCCGCTACTATCTTGATAAGCCATTTTTGATCTTAAATCTATAGGCCATGTTATTACCTTTACAGAAATAACTTTATTCAAAGTTTTAAGCCCTAATATAAAAGATTCAATGTTACTTACCACCTCTCCATAAGGGAGGTCATCAATATTAATGAAACCTTCTACTTCAGCAATTTGTGCGGCTATAACAGGTGACGTTACGCTGTTATTTATGCTTGTTGATTCTGTAGTTGAAGTAGGGGCTATTTTTTGTGTGTTTTCATTGGGATTTTTCGGATCTTTTTCATTTTCCGCTCTCATCCAGTTGATTCTAGCGATGGTAATTTTTTTAAATTCAGGCTTTGATAAAATAGAGGAAAAATCATTCATAAAATGAACAGGATGAAGATCGCTTTTAATCAAAATCTCTTCAGTTTTATGGTAGGCTTTTTCCATGACAGATGAAGCTATAAGATTTCTTTTTATTTTATAAAAATCATCGCTATATTTCTTTTCAAACTGATCTGTATACGCATTAATTTTTTTAACATTCTGATTAATATTGTAAGTAAGGATGAGTGTTGTTTGTAATGTAAGCAGTGCAATCGTAATAAAAGCAGTTGCAGAAAATAAAGATATTTTTTTTATTAAAAAAAGCTGAATATTATTTTTAATAAAAGCTGTTGAATAATGAGAGCTTTTTTTGGTTGATTCGCATAGTCTTGAAAATAAACCATCTGCATATTTCCATGTTGCTTTTGATTTTTCATACTTTTTAAGTAAGCTTTCAATGCTACAAAAATGAACTTTTATTTTTATTTCCATTTGTAATATATCTGGAAAATTTCGCTTCATTTCATCAATGATTTGATCTTTACATAAAATATAAACTTGTAGCGTTTTATCATGGGAAAATAATTTTTGGCTAGAAAAAAATCTACTTAAATTTTGCAGTTCACTAATAAAAATTCCGGTTAAAGTTGTCGCATCTTGTGCCTCACCGTGCTCTTTTCTAAGCTTAACAAGACGGCTAAATTTAAATTGATTATGATCAAAAAAAGTTTGCCTTAATAATAAAGGTGCATTAATAGACAAAAGAAGGGTGGGATCTTTGCTTGGTGCTATTTTTCTCATTAAATCAATCGATAAAATAGGCAAAGAATAAATTCCTAGAACAGGAATATTATGCTTTTCAAATAAGGTAAGCCAAGTATTTAAAGCGCCCATGTTCTCTAAACAGCTTAATAAGTAGATGTTATTTTTATGAGTTTTAGGATCTTTATTTTGGTAGGCATAATAAGTAAAAATGTTTTCCCTAAAGAATTTTTTTAAAATATTTTTAATAAGTAATTTTTGATTGTTACCAAGCAGGTGAGGAATAGATTCAAGTTTATAATCCTCCTCCATGATATCAACGAGTATTCTAGTTGGAATGGTATTGGTTTGCGTTAAATAGGTTTCAAAAATAGGCAGCGATAGTTCATTTTTTTCAAAAAAAAATGACCCGACCAGCCCCTGATCAGACCAGTGAAAACATTTTAAATCTTTACCATTAAAGTACAGTACACGCATGGTTATACTTTCACCTTGCTCATAATATCATATACAGGCCCCATAATTGCTGTCATGATCCACATCATGATACCGCCCATGATGACTGTCATTAAAGGCTCTAAGGCAGGTTCAATTTTTGATATGGTTTCTTTTACATCGCGATCATAAAAATAGCTGACATTCTTTAATGTTTCATCTAACTTTCCTGTGTTTTCGCCAATTCTAAGCATTCTAATCACCAGTGGTGGAAAAATATTGGTTTTGGCAAAACCGTCACTAAGCTGATTACCTTCTTCGATAAAGAGTATTGCATTTTGATAAGCATTTCTTAAGTAAATATTCGTGGTGAGATTTTGACAAATTTTTAGGGCATCTAAAATGTTGAGGCCAGAGGCATACATTAGCGCTAAATAATTTGCAAAACGTGCCAGATTAATTTTAAATGTGAGCTCACCAAAAAGAGGAAGCTTAAGCATTAAACGATCCCACTCAAGTTGAAATGCTGGAAATTTTGCTTTTAATGTTTTAATAAGCACGACTAAAAAAACAGGTGCTAAAAAAAGGGTATACCAATAGTTCACCATAAAGTGTGAAAAGCTAATAAGTAATATTGTTTGTATGGGTAAATCAACGCCCATTTCTTTTAAAAAAGGAACCATTTTTGGAACTAAAAAAATCATTAAAAAAGCAACCACTGCAGATATAACAGAACAGACAATGGCAGGATAAATCATAATCTTTTTAGTATGAGAGGAGAGTTCATCAATCCACTTAAGTGATGCTGCCATTTGCTCAAAAATAGTGCTTAATTTTCCACTTTCTTCACCAACATGAATAAGCGATACAAAAACTTTATCAAAGATGCCAGGAAAATCACTTAAAGCTTCAGAGAATTTTTTTCCACTTTGAATTGATTCTGAAATATTAGCGAGCACACTTTTAAATCGGCAGGGCGGTAGTGAGTTTTTGAGGTCTTCAAGCCCTTCAATAAGGGGGACGCCACTTCTGGTTAACTGTTCCATATCCATACAAAAGTTAATAATCTCTTTTCTAGAGACGCCTTTTTTATGCAGTCCTTTATTTTCATCAATTTCTTCAGAGGAAATTAAAGTAAGCTGGCTATTTTCTAGTTTTTTTTCTAACTCTAATACGTTTGAGGCAGTCATGGTGCCTTTTTGCATTTGGCTCGTATTATTAAGGGCTTTATATTTAAAATTTTTCATTATTTTCTATCCGTTAAATCGACGACGCGTGCGACTTCACTAATCGAAGTATCGCCAGATAAAACACGACGTAACCCATCATCAGCAAGCATTTTGTATCCATGTTTAATAGCATACTCTTTAATTTCACCTAAGCTCACATCCGCAGATACCAGTGCTTCCATGCCTGCATCAAATTTACAAATCTCAAGAATAGAAATTCTGCCTTTGTAACCAATGAACTCACACTTATCACACCCTTTCGCTTCGTAGATAATCTGTTCATTATCTGTGAGCGCAAGCCCTAAAAGTTTTTTCTCAGTATCATCGGGCTTTTTAGCGATTTTACAGGCAGAACATACTTTTCTTAGTAATCGTTGCCCAATGGAACCTATGATATTACCACCTAAAATATCTGGTTTAACGCCAATATTTTTAAGTCTTGGAATAGCACCGAGTGCAGAATTAGTATGTAGAGTCGCAAAAACTTGATGGCCTGTCATTGCCGCTCGGCAAGCCATTTGAGCGGTTTCTTCATCTCTAATTTCGCCAATAAGAATGACGTCAGGATCCTGCCGCATTAATGATTTAATGCCTGAAGCAAAATCCATGCGGGTCGTTTCACTTAAATCTGTTTGGCGAATTAAATCCATGGGATATTCAATGGGGTCTTCCAATGTCATGATATTAATCGCAATAGATTTTCTAAAGTTGAGCATTGAATAAAGAGTGGTGGTTTTTCCTGAGCCAGTGGGGCCTGTAACTAAGATAATCCCCTCAGGGCGCGCCATCATTGTTTTTAGAAGTTGTAAATTATCTGCAAATAAGCCCATATTTTCTAAGGGCACCAGTGATTTTTCGCGATCTAAAATACGAAGAACAATATTTTCGCCCCATTTTGTCGGTTGGCTTGCCGCCCTGAAATCAACTTGTCGACCACTGACTTTTAAGCTAATTCTGCCATCTTGTGCGGCGCGTGTTTCCGTAATATTCATATTGGAAATGACTTTAAGACGTACTGTCATGGGTGACCAATAATCTTTAGGCAAACTACGAATTTGACGCATGACACCATCAATACGATAGCGTAGACGTAAAAAGCGTTCTTCAGGCTCAAAGTGAATGTCTGATGCGCCTCTTTTTACGGCATCGGTTAAAATAGAGTTCACAAGCCTTACCAGCGGCTGACTATATTCCGCTTCATTTTTTAAGCTGGCATAGTCCACAATGCCGGTTTCAAGCTCTTTGATAATGCCATCTATTGACATTTCATAACCATAAAATCGATCAACAGATGATCTAAGCTCGCTTTCACCAGAAAGAATGGGGTTAATCTCTATTTCAAGATCAAGCAGTGAACGTATTTTATCGAGCACAATAAGATCATGGACATCTGACATAGCCACATCTAATGTTTTTAGGCTGCGATGATAAACAATAGGAACAACATTAAATCTTAAAGCAATCTCTTTTGGGATAAATTTAATCGCTTCAGGATCAGGAATAATTGCTTTTAAATCGAGGATTTGTGTACCAAAGGTTTCACCTAACATGTCGCGAATGACGGATTCACTGACAAACCCTAATTCAACGAGAAGTCTGCCAAGTGCAAAGCCTGTTTTTTTCTGTTCGCTCAAGGCAATATCAATTTGATCTTTTGTTACCAGTCCTTTTTCAATTAGTTGGTCTCCCATCTTTTTTTTAGGGGGATTATAAAAACGATCAATAGATTTTTTTATCTCATTTCTACTGGTGAGAATGGGGATTATCTCAATTTCTTGTTCAAAAATAGCAGGAATTTTTTTTAAAACTGCCTCGCTATATATCTCTGGCATCGCAAGTTCAAGTTTTTTTTCTAAATGATAATAGGCTATAGGTAAAACATTGAATTGAATCGCAGTATTTTTAGCGATGAGTCTTATTGCATCTGGTTGTGGTGTGATTAATTTTAAGTCAACTATTATCTTGACCCCAAATAGCTCTCCTAAAGTATTACATAAAATAGTTTCTTGAACAAAGCCCAGCTCAACAACCAGCATTGATAAAGAAGAGTTTGTTTTTTTTTGTTGTTCAATTGCAATAAGTAGCTGTTCTTTAGTGATAATTTTCTTTGCAAGAAAATATTCGCCAATAGTACTAAGACGTTGATTTTTAGTGATGATTCCTCTGCTCATTGGGATTTCATTGGCTTGTAATTTTGGATTAGTTTCATTGTTCATATTATGGTTTAACCATCGCTTCTTTTTCGAGTGAACTTATTCTTCTTAATACCCCTTCAATATTAAAATTATAATCTTGATTTTTCGCATTTTTAATTGAGCTTTTATATATTTTCAAAGCTTTTTCTTTTTGATTAATTTGATCAAGACAAACGGCTAAGTTAAACATATAGTCAGGATTAATCGGTGACATTTCAACGCTTTGTTCATAGTGACGGCATGCAGCGGGCCAGTCTTTTTGTCTTGAATAAAGATTGCCCAGTGCGTAGTGAATCACAGGAGAACTAGCATTTGTTTCTAACAATAATTTTAATTTAGTAATTAATTCAATTTGGTTTCCTGCTTGAGAAAGCTGAATAACCCCTGTTAGCGCTAATTCATCTTCAGGATTGTTTCTAAGAACGCTTTCATAATATTTAAGCGCATTTTCTGAATAACCTAATTTATGCTCAACAGCGGCAAGGCCGAGTAGGGCATCGCGCAAATTGGGTTCAAATTGATTTAGATCAGTGTAGATTTTTTTTGCTTGATAATATTGTCCTTGCTGAAAAGCAGCATATGCTTCTTTAAGCATGGACGTTGTGCGTGCTTCTGGCGAGATTTTTACTTCTTGTCTTGTTACATGTTGTTGAACGCTGCTTTGCTCAATATTATTTTCCCCTGGTTCTTTTTCTGCTTTATCATCACTTACGCTGCTTATTTTTGTTGGTAAGTACGTGCGTGTTGGTAGGTAAGTGCGCGCAGATACGTTACTTTTAGTTAGCATGTCTTTTTTAATGTTTTCTTCTGCAATTTTTTCTTCTGTTGGAATCGTATTTAATTCTTCTTGCGATATTATTGCAGGTTTTTTTTGCGCTTCTTGTGGTGTTTCACTTTCTGAAATGAGTTGATTTTCTGGCATCATCAGTTGCTGACTTTGCGTTTCAATATATTGTTTGTCTTCTTCGATAATTGCATTTTCAGGCGTGATGAGCATCAGCGAAGAGCTTTTATATAAAAAAATAAAATACATAAAAATAATAACGGAAATACTCATTAAGCCTGCACAAACAAGAAGCGCGATACGCCATACTTTTTTTCTGCTATGAATGGAAGCATTTTCCATTAGCGTTTTAATGGCTTGTGCAGAAATACCATGGGTAATATCTTCTTCTTCTACTGCTTCATTCTTTATCAGCGCTTCAGGCGCTGCTTTTTTATCTTTTATATGAGCCGTACTAGCATCCACTTCTTGTACTGAATGAATCAGTTCTTGTTCTGATAACTCAAGTGAGGCTGTGTGTTGATTTGCTCTAAAAGGCGCAAGCGTTATATCTTCTTGTGTTATGTCATCTAATGCTAAAAAATCAGGTGAAAACTGTTCTTTTTCTTCATTGTTTTCATCTTCTTTATCATCAAGATAGCCTTCTTCATGCAGCTCTAGATCAAAAGATAAATCTTCAGAAAGTGTCGCCGCCTCGTGATGATTTTTTAAGGGAAGGCGTGGCATTTCAGCGTGATTATTCGATAAAAAATCGTCTAAATCAAAATCATCTTCTTCACTCATTTCAACTGAAGTGCTTGTCATTTGTTCTGTTATTTTATGATTGAGCGTGGGAGCTTGCCCAAAATTTTGTTGTTCAATTGCAAGTAATTCATCTTCAATATCATGCGCATTGAGTGCAGAAAAAAGATCATTTTTGTCTATTTCAGAAAGTTCTTTATCTTTATCTTGTTCTGCCTTTTTTAGGGCATCAAGCAATAAACTCATTTTATAACCTGCTATTAACTCAAAATAAATTTTGTTGAGGACGTGCTTGTTCTTCAACAATAACTGGGCGAATAAAAATAACGAGTTCTGTTTTTCGTTTAATGTCTTCTTTATAACTAAACAATCTGCCCAAATAAGGAATTTTTCCTAAAAAAGGAATGCCGACAGATTCTTTTCGATTATCATCCTGCATTAAACCGCCAATCACCGCTGTTTCACCGCTTTTTACGGTTAATAATGATTCCACTTCACGTACTTGAACAATGGGGATTTTATTAGTAATGCCCGCTTCTGCAAGCGTTGGTGTAGGGTCAAGCGCGGTATCAATAATTCTTGAAATAGTAGGGCGAATATTTAAAGTAACATTTTCAAATTCATCTATAAACGGCGTGACAGACATGACAAGCCCTACAGGTACACTTTTTATTTCTGAGGTGACATCGATCTCAACAACATTATCTGTCACTGTTTTATCAGAGGTAATTGCAAAATAGATGATGTTATCAATAACTTTAAGTAATGAAGTTTGATTATTAATTGCGGTGAGTTTTGGACGTGACATAACTTTTACATCACCAAATGTTTCAAGTGCTTTAATGGTGACGTCTAATCTTTTTTTATCTATCGCTGTATCGGTTAATTTAAGGAGCGCGTGGGGTGCGCTACTTAAATTCCCATTGCTAAACTCATTAAAAAGGTTAAAGCCAGTCGGGTTAGTATTACTATTTATAGCAGCTTCACCCGCAGGTTGGATAAGTCGCCAATCAACACCTGATTGATATTCATCACTTAAACTTACTTCAACAACCGTTGCTTCAATTAAAACCTGACGCATCGCACTGCTTAATACTTCATCTAAAAAAGTCTGAATAGATTTATGCTGTTTCTGCGTTGCAAAAATAGCGACGATGCCACTTTCTTTATTGACAATAATAGGCGAGGCAACTTCTGTTGCCGCCGCGCTACTGGTACTTTTTTTGTCATCCGTATTGGCTGTTGTTTTTGCGCTTGTTTTAGTTTCTGTTTTTGGGCTATCTTGAGTTGTTTCAGCCTCATTGATTTTATTTTTTTCACCTTCATTATTATTTGATGTGCTATTTTTTACGTCTTCTTTTGTGTTTATTCCTTCACTCTGTGCTGGTTTTTCTGTAACTGCAGCATTATTTTTTGTGTTTTGTTCAACCAATAAGATCGCTGATTCTTTTGCTGGTTTTTTTACTGTCGTGGCTTTTAAAATATTATTAAGATTACCTTCTAATGTCGCCCAAAATAAATTGTTAGAAGTATTTTTTACTTCTGTATCTGATAAATTATCCTGAGAAGAATCTGAACTACCACCTGTTGAGCTAACCGTCGTCGAAATTTTAACGGCGCTTTGTGATTCACGACTCATATTTAAATAATTAATACGATAAATTTTAAGATAGGCGGAATCCCACTGTACCTTTAAGCTTTGTGGTGTCACCTGGTAGCGAATAGGAACAAGATCTGTAATGCGCTGCAAAATATTAGGTAACGTTTGACTTACCGCGTTTAGTGTTACATCACCATAAATGTCTGCATCAATATCCAGATTCATTTGAGCATCGCGTGCAAGTGAAAACAGCAATTCACGCACTGGCACGTTCTGAACGACAACCGTGTAGGTTTGCTCTTTCTTATAAGTCATGGGCGCAGGAATAAGATTCATGGAATTTATAACAGAAGGAATAGGCTCTGCCATTGCTTTTTGTGAAGACGTAATGAGCGTTTCAGACGTGGTTGGTTTGTTATGAACGGTATTACAGCTGGGCAAAAAGCATAGAAAAGCAAAAATTAGCCATTGCTTTTTATCTGTAGATTCCTTTATCGGGTATTCCATTACTTAAGCCCTTTACTTGATAAATTCCCATTTTAAGCCGCGTGAAAAGCTATTATTCTTTTTAATAAAATCACAATCATTTGCGGCTGTTTTAATATCTTTTGTTGTAATCTCAAATCTATTGGCGGTATAGGCAAGAATAAGCACTTTATTGCATAGTATATTGATACGACGTGTTAAGCCTTTAGTGTATTGATGAATTAATACAGCCTGCTTTTTATCAAAAAGCGTGCTGCCTCTATAGCCTGCCATATGCATTCTAAAGTTTAAATATTCAAGGCTTTCTTTAGCATTAAGAGGGCAGACTTCAAAACCAAAAGCAATTCTTTCTCTTAATTGACGAATAGATGGAACGGAAAGCTTCATATCTAATTCAGGCTGGCCAAATAAAATAATCTGCATTAATTTGCTTTGTTGTGTTTCAAGATTAGAGAGCAGACGTATTTCTTCAAGTGTTTCAAGTGGCATGCTTTGCGCCTCTTCCACAAAAACGACAACGCGTTTATGCTTCGCATGGCTTTCTACCAAATGCGAAGTGATTCTTTGCATCACTTCAATTTTAGGGGTGGTCGCTGAAACCATAATATGCATTTCATGTGCAATAGAATGCAGAATATTTTCAGGTGATAGCGAAGGATTGGCAATATAAACAATTTCAACAGAAAGCGGCAAACTCTGTGACAGCATGCGGCAAAGCATTGTTTTACCACAGCCTACTTCACCAATGACTTTTATAATGCCTTCGCCACTTAATATGGTGTATTTAAGTGCTTCTAAAATCGTGCTTCTTTCGCCACCGCCATAGAAAAAATCAGTGTCTGGCGTGATCTGAAAGGGCATTTTTGTCAATCCAAAATGCTTAAGATACATCGTAACTCCTTACTTCTCATGATGATTGCCGTCATATTTTTGTATTCTGCTGTGTAACGTTGATCGATTAATATGCAAGTCTCGTGCTGCTTGGCTTAAGTTTTGATTATTTATTTTCATTGCAAGCTCAATACAGGTTTTCTCAAAGTCAACTAAAGACTGATTAAGATCAAATATTCCCTGTTCTATTTTATATTTAATGCTGTTTTCATTAATGACTGCTTCTAAAGAGGCATGACTTATGTTTTGTTGAGGCTCTATTTCATTAATTAAATGTTCTTTCTTAATCAGTTGATTCTTATGCTTAGAGCCTAGTCTTATGACAATATTTTTCAATTCACGGACATTACCTGGAAAACTATAATGGCTTAAAAAAAGCTGCGCTTCTTCGCTTAAGCAAACGGTACCGATTTGCGCTTCTAGTTTTTTTGCCAAATAATAAAATAACAGTAGCCAGTCGTTTTCTCTGTCTCTGAGTGGGGGTAATTGAATTTCTAATGTGCCCAGGCGATGATATAAATCAATACGAAAATCATTCTGCTTCACTTGTGAGTGTAAGGATCGGTTAGTAGCGGCAACAACGCGACATAGAGCTATTTTAGTATCGCTAGAACCCACGGGATAAAACTCACCGTTTTCTAACACGCGTAATAATTTTGCTTGTAAACCAAGCGGCATTTCACCAATTTCATCTAAAAATAAAGTGCCATTTTTCGCTTTTTCAAAAAAACCAATATGATCTTGAATAGCACCTGAAAAAGCGCCTTTTTTATGGCCAAATAATTGCGACTCAAGTAGTTCTGGGCTAAGAGCAGCACAGTTTATGGCAAGATAAGGTTCTTTTGCGCGCTTAGAATTTAGATGCAATGATTGTGCAACAAGTTCTTTTCCCGTGCCAGATTCGCCTTCGATGAGGAGTGGGAAGCACAGATCTGCAAATTGCTCAATTAATTTTTGAACTTGCAAAATTGCACGGCTTTGACCAATAATTTTATTTTTTTCATTATCTTTAGTCAGGTTTTCAAGTACCGTTATTTGCCATTGCTGCATGAGTATTGCGAGTATTTTTTTAGGATCCGCAGGCTTTGCAATAAAATCAACTGCCCCTAAAGATAGCGCGTAAGCAATGTTTTTTTCGTCATTTTGTCCGGATAAAATAACAATTTTAATATTGTTATGATGCTGAATGAGCTTTTCAATGAGTTTAAAGCCTTCATCAGGCTGGTGAGGATTGGGCGGTAAACCTAAGTCAACTAAAGCAATATCGAATGGTATTTTTGCGCCTAGTAGCGCATTAGCTTCTAGCGGGTTGCTGGCAATAGAAACCTTAAAATAAGGGGCTAAAAAAAACCCCAACGTATCAGATATTAAAAAATCATCATCAATAATGAGTAGTTGAGCATTTTTTTGATTGGCAGCTTGCTGTAACGCGGTCGGCTGCTTATTGCGTTCTTCTTCCATTGAACTACGATCATCCTTATCTATTTCTAGATTAAAATAGCAATAGGGAACTATTGAGCGGTCAAGTATTAGGTGGTCAAGTATTAGGTGGTCAAGTAGATTTGTTATTTTGACTATTTATTTGAGTATAGAAACTTTTATGACTTACGCAAAATATACCCTTCGTACTTGAAAACACGGCATTGTTGGCAGCGCTCATTCACCCCAATTACATAGTTTATCTATGCGCATGGAGTTCACTTGCTTGCCGCCTCACCGTGATTCCAATTACTTTGGGTATAGACTCTCTTAAGCTAGTCTTTTAAGCTGTAGGCGCTTCTTCTGGGATTTTTTCCATTTCTTGGATAATCATTTTTATTAGCTCAGGCAGGAGTGTAAAACGATTATGCTTAAGGGCATTATCCATCATTTTAAGTAGGTGTCTGAGTTTAGGTACGCCACAGTAACGTGAAGCGCCCTGTAGTTTATGAATAATTTCGCCTAATTGAATATATTGTTCTTCTTCCCAGCTTGTTTTGATTTGTTCAATGGTTGCTGGAAAACTTTTGATCAGTAGATGAAATAAGTCAAATGCTAGCTTTGTGTTGTTATTTGCAAGTTTTAAACTTTCTTCCCATGAAAAACGTGCTAATTCATCAGGATAGAAAAGCGATTCAGGCTTTTTATTATAATCTTGTTCAATATCCTCATTAACAATAACACTATGAGGAACGCGGATAGTTGTCCATTTTTTAATAACATAAAATAAAGCTTGTTCATCCAGTGGTTTTGTTAGGTAATCATTTATTCCTTGATTAAGTAAATTTTGTTTTTCATGATGCAGTGCATGCGCTGTTACTGCAATAATAGGTGTTGCTTGGTTGAGAGAGTGCAGTCTAATTTGTCTCGTTGCTTCCAATCCATTCATAACTGGCATTTGAATGTCCATTAAAATTAGATCAAATTTTTCTAGATTGCATTTGTTCACAGCCTCAAGACCATTTGCAACACTTTGTAAATTAAGATTAAAATCACTTAATAAAGCAAGAATAAGTTTTAAATTGGCGGCATGATCATCGACGATTAAGAGTGATATTTTTTGATTAACGTTTGGCTGTTGAGTGGGACTAAACGTCGTTATATCTGTTTTGGAATATGTCTGTAGTTGATGAGATGTCTGTAGTTGATGAGATGAATCGCGAGAAGCTTCATCTAGTGCGGCAATTAATTTTTTTTGCTCAAATGGCTTTGAAAGAAATTTAATTTTTTTATCATGATGCTCAAACCTATGCTCTGCTTTTGCAGAATTATCAAAATAAAGCACGAAAAGCGAAGAGGTAAGAATAATAATGGGAATTTTTAAGGCATCAATAAATAGGCTGCTTGCTTGTTTATTTTCTAAACTAAACCCGTTTCCACTAAAACCATCCCAAATAAGACAAGCATATTTTTGATTGTAACTTATAAAGTCTTTTTCAATATCACTGATAATATGAAAATTTAGACCTAAATATTCAAGATGTTTTTTAAGCGTTTTTTGTTGCGCCTCATTTTTTTCAATGACTAAAATAGGCAAAGAAAAGTGAATCATTATTTTTTTTTCTTCTTCTTCTCTATTTGAATCTTGTAAAAAGCTAATTGAAAACCAAAAACAAGCGCCTTGATGTTCAGGTTTATGACGAATGCCTATATCACCATTCATTTGTGATACTAAATGCTTGCAAATCACTAAACCTAATCCTGTGCCGCTGCCACGTGTTGAGGTGCTTTTTTCAAGTTGGGCAAAGGGCTCAAAAAGATGGGGCTCTTCTTTCAAAGAAATACCAATTCCAGTATCTGTAATGCAAAACTCTATTTTCATTTGATTGTTGTATTTTTTTAAAATTTTAATTTCAACTAGCACGTGACCTATATGGGTAAATTTCACCGCGTTGCTAACAAGATTTGTTAATACTTGTTTAGTTCGTAAAGGATCACCCATTAAAAATTTAGGTAGGTGCGGATCAATATCTAAAATAATATCAATTTTTTTTTCATGAGCGTGCGGCGCAAGAATCATAGCAACTTCTTCAACACATTCTGGTAAGCAAAAAGGAATTTTTTCAAGTTGTAATTTACCCGCTTCCATTTTTGAAAAATCAAGAATGTCATTAATAATTGCAAGCAGATTTTGTGATGACTTATAAATTGTTTCAACATAATCAAGCTGTCGTGAGGTTAATTCGGTATTGCGCAGTATTTTAGAAAAGCCAATAATGCCATTAAGTGGCGTGCGAATTTCATGGCTCATATTCGCTAAAAAAGCAGACTTAATTTTGCTTGCTTTTAGTGCTTCTTTTTTAGCAAGATTCAACTCAATATTTTGCACTTCAATGGTTTCTAGTGTTTCACGTAAATCTTGTGTTGATTGATCAACATCCATTTGCATTTGACGATAGGTTGTATTGATGTAATGCACCATTGTATTTATTTTGCTAAAGACTTCTCTAAACTCAATAAAGCCAAACATGGCAATTCTCACGTCAAAATGACCCAGGCGTACCTGTTCAGCAATATTGCCGATTTTCTCAATGGGTATAATTAATTTTTTAATTAATTGACTGCTTAGAATATATCCACTGATAAGACTAAGAAGCAGTAAAATTAAAAAGGAAAGCGCTAGCTTAAAAAGCTCAATATTTCGTTGGATGTGTGTTATTTCAATTTCAATTGACCCTAATACACTTTGATTTTTTTGATAAGGTACTTCAGTTGTTAAGTTGTTTTTTTTAATTATATTTTGAATTTCAACTTCAGAGGGTAGTATTAACCAATACAGAAATTTCTCAGAAATAGAAAATGTATCTTCTATTTCTTGGACGAGTGGTAAATCTTCCACATATTGGTGTTCCTTTCTAATTTTATATAAAAATCGACTAGAAGAGGCTGTTTCAACAATAGAGAAAAATTTTTGATCGACGTCATTTTTCGCTGAAAAAACAGTCTTTTTCCTGATATACATATTGGGGCCAACATGTACATGCACTTTATTATTTTGAGTGAGTAAGGTTACTGCGCGAACATTCTTTTCTTCTAAAATTCGACTAATAATTTTTTGTAGTTGATGCGTTAGATCAGGCGTTTCTTGTTCCTGTAAGTATTTTTGAGTGAACGGTGCGCTTGTATGATTTTCTTGTAAGTTATTTGGTTGTCGATTATCTAAAACTTGATAAATAGCTGGAATAAAGCGCTCTAAAGAAGCGATGCCTTCGCTCATTGTTTGTTTTTTAAGTAAAGCAATTTGATTAAAAATAACAAAGCAGGCAATCAGTAGGCAACTGATTAAGCCTGGGGCAAGCGTTGTAATTAATGTGTATGTTTTAATTTCATTGAGTTTCATCTGGCGTGCTCATTCCATTTCTGGATCAATTTTGATTTTTTGCCTATTTTTACTGTGCATTTAGCGCTATTTTGCGTCTAGGCTTCGTGCATAATTGATCTGAATATAGAATGGTTCAGTTTTTATTGTATGTTTGTTAGGCAGTTTTGTGTAAGTCCTAAAAGGGCAGACTTTTATATTAGTCTGCCCTAAAAAGAATCTAAGCAACTTAGGTTCTTCGTGCAACTTAGGTTCTTTGTGCAACTTGAATTTTCAATGCGTCTGCTACTTCTTTATAAGCAGGCATTAAGTGAAAGTTCAGATAACGGTACACATCAGCTGCCATTGTATCAATGCTACCTGCATATTCCATGTATTCTGCAACGGTAGGTAGTTTTCCTAGGATAGAGGCAACAGCTGATAGCTCAGCAGAAGCCAGATAAACATTCGCACCTTGTCCCAAACGATTAGGAAAGTTACGAGTAGAGGTTGAAACGACTGTACTATTTGGCGCCACGCGTGCTTGGTTACCCATGCACAGTGAGCATCCTGGCATCTCTGTTCTAGCGCCGACTTTACCAAAAATACTGTAATAACCTTCTTCAATTAATTGAGCCTCATCCATGCGGGTGGGAGGGGCAATCCAAAGACGAGTGGGGATGTAACCTGCTTTATCAAGCAGCTTACCTGCTGCACGATAATGACCAATATTAGTCATGCAAGAGCCAATGAAAACTTCATCAATTTTATTACCCGCAACATCAGATAATTTTTTAACATCATCTGGATCATTAGGGCACGCAAGCAAAGGTTCTGCAATATCATTCAAGTCAATATCAATTGTGAAAGCATATTGTGCATCTTTATCAGCTTCCAGTAAGGTAGGTGTTGCCAACCAGGCTTCCATGGCTTTGATACGGCGCTCGATCGTTCTTGAATCACCGTAGCCGGTTGAAATCATCCATTTTAAAAGTGTGATATTTGAATTGAGGTATTCAATAATCGGTGCTTGATTTAGTTTTACGGTACAACCTGCCGCTGATCGCTCAGCAGAAGCGTCGCTTAACTCAAATGCTTGTTCAATCGTTAAATTAGGCAAGCCCTCTATTTCAAGAATGCGTCCTGAAAACACATTTTTTTTGTTTGATTTAGCAACGGTTAGCAATCCTTGTTGAATCGCAGCATAGGGAATGGCATTCACAAGATCCCTGAGTGTAATACCAGGCTGCATTTTCCCTTTAAATCTTACAAGAACAGATTCAGGCATATCTAGCGGCATAACACCTGTTGCCGCAGCAAACGCAACCAAACCTGACCCCGCTGGGAAAGAAATACCGATAGGGAAGCGGGTGTGTGAATCTCCCCCTGTTCCGACTGTATCAGGCATTAACATTCTATTTAACCAAGAATGGATAATGCCATCGCCAGGGCGTAATGAAACGCCGCCACGATTCATAATAAAGTCAGGCAGGCTGTGGTGGGTTTCAACATCAACAGGCTTAGGATAAGCTGCCGTATGACAAAAAGATTGCATAACAAGATCGGCTGAAAAACCAACACAGGCTAAATCTTTTAGCTCATCTCGTGTCATGGGGCCCGTTGTATCTTGTGAGCCCACGGTGGTCATCCTAGGCTCGCAGTAAGTGCCAGGGCGTATGCCCGTAACACCACAAGCACGGCCAACCATTTTTTGCGCAAGCGTATAACCTTTGCCGTTATCTTCTACTGTTCCAGGTGTACGAAATAGATTTGTTGTAGGCAGTTTAAGCGCTTCTTTGGCTTTTGAGGTTAAACCACGACCAATAATCAGTGGAATACGACCGCCAGCACGTACTTCATCTAGAATAACGTCTGTTTTTAAAGCAAAAGTTGAGATAATTTCGCCAGTATCATGCCTTGTTACTTTTCCTTCATAAGGATGAATATCAATAACATCGCCCATTTTAAGCTCTGCAACTTCACACTCAATCGGCAGTGCGCCAGAGTCTTCCATGGTATTAAAGAAAATAGGGGCGATTTTCCCGCCAATTACCACACCACCAAAACGTTTATTAGGCACAAAAGGAATATCCTGTCCCATATGCCATAAAATGGAGTTTGTGGCTGATTTTCTGGAAGAACCTGTTCCTACGACATCGCCCACATAAGCTAAAGGAAAGCCTTTTAGTTTAAGTGTTTTAATCTGCTCTAGCGCATTATTAATGCCTGGGCGTGGGTTTTTCAACATTGCGAGCGCATGAAGGGGGATGTCAGGTCGTGACCAAGCGTCAGGGGCGGGTGATAAATCATCCGTATTTGTTTCACCCTCTACTTTAAAGACAGTGCAAGTGATGATGTGAGGTACTTCGCTTCTTGATGTAAACCATTCACCAGCCGCCCATGCATCAACAACTTCTTTGGCCCATTTATTTGTCGCTATTTTTTCTTCTACGTCATGGAAGGTATCAAAAATAAGCAGCGTATGTTTTAAGCTTTCTGCTGCAATATCGGCAACAGCATTGTTATCAAGTAACTCAATGAGTGGCTCAATATTATATCCGCCTAGCATGGTACCTAATAGTTGAGTGGCTTTTCTTTGATTAATTAAAGGGCAAGCCGTTGTACCTTTTGCAACATCAGCAAGAAAGGCAGCCTTAACGTAAGCGGCTGCATCCACGCCAGGTGGTACACGGTGAACGATGAGATTTAATAATTCTTCTTCACAACCCTTAGGTGGGTTTTTTAGCAAGACAATAAGTTCAGCAACTTGTTTTTCATCTAAGGGTTTAGGTGAGATGCCAAGGGCTGCTCTTTCTTCAACATGCTGTCTATATTGTTCAAGCACAATCAGTTCCTCTGTTTTAGGTGGTTAGGTTGATGGATGATGCAGTGTGAGATGGTTTTTTAATATCATTCAGCTTGGTATAAATTAAGCGCGTATTGTACTGAAATTATGCGTTAAAGTTAACTATATACTACCGCTATAAGTATGCTGATATTATTATAATGCGGATTGGAATTGGTTTATAAATTTAAGTTGAAACGAGGGAGCATAAGATTGTTAAAAGCGCTTTTTTCGTTGTACTGGCGATTATGTTTGTTCAGAGAAGGGCCGGAGAATATGCCCCAGCATCCTTTATGGATTGGCTGCCTGATGTTTTTGCTCATTATGCTTGATGCCTTGGCGCTGTTTTTTTTTGATAAAAAAGCATCTTTTTTTGGCTATTTTTTTGGCCGTGCGCTTTTGATTTTTCTATATGCTTTGCAAGTGTCATGCATGTTACGTTTTAAAGGCGAACAGCAACGATTCAGTAAAACATTTTCTGCCTTAATGGGTAAAGAAGTACTTTTTACCTTTTTTATTTTTATTGCATTACTTGCGAGCGATTTTTTTAATATGCGGCCTAATTCTTTAGGGGGGGCATTCTTTAGTTTATTATTTTTGTTGCTATATTCATGGGATGTTTTTATTGAGGGCTTTATTTTTCAGCGAGCCTTAAATGTGAGGTTATTACTGGGCTTGTCATTAGCCATTAGCTTATTGATTATGAATCAATGGATTGAGCTTAAGGTGATAATGCCTCTTTATATTAATTAGCTTTTTATAGGACTTACGCAAAATCGCCCAGCTTTGTTGTCCTGCCTCGCCATACAGCGTGTACTGTCTTCGTCAGGACGCCTTGCTGGAACAATTCTGCGTAAGTCCTATTTTATTAGGATTTACGCTTTTTTCTTTTTTTCACAGGAGTGTTGTTGTGTCTTCTCACGTATTACATATTCATCTTTTAGGTATTTGTGGCACATTTATGGGTGGCCTTGCGTTGATTGCAAAAGAGTTAGGTTTTGTTGTGTCAGGATGCGATACCAATGTTTATCCTCCCATGAGCACATTACTTGAAGAGCAAGGTATCAATATTATTCCAGGGTTTGATCATATAAATCAGCCAAAAGCTGATTTATATGTCATTGGTAATGCTGTTTCTAGAGGGAATCCTTTTGTTGAATGGATTTTAAATAAACAATTACCGTATTGCTCAGGCCCAGAATTTTTAAGTGAAAAATTGCTACAAGATCGCTGGGTGCTAGCGGTTTCTGGCACGCATGGTAAAACAACGACAACTTCTATGTTGGCTTGGATTTTAGAATATGCAGGTTTAAAACCAGGATTTTTAATTGGCGGCGTGCCAAAAAATTTTACGGTCTCTGCTAGAGCAGGCAATACACCTTTTTTTGTTATTGAAGCAGATGAATATGATTCTGCTTTTTTTGATAAACGTTCAAAATTTATTCATTACCATCCTAGAACACTCATCATTAATAATATTGAATTTGATCATGGCGATATTTTCGACGACTTACGATCAATTGAAAGACAGTTTCATCATTTAGTACGTTTGGTTCCCAGTGAAGGCTTGCTCATTGCACCTGAAAAAGATGAAAGTGTTCAGCGTGTTTTATCCATGGGGGCTTGGACGCCTTGCCAGTTTTTTTCCGGCAGTCATGATTCACAAGGTTACATTACATCTGCGCATATAGAGCGCTTAACATCAGTTTTAACAGGCGAGCATAATGTTAAAAACGCAATTGCTAGTTTATTAGCAGCTCATCATGTGGGGGTGCCTATTACCGTAGGGCTTGATGCTTTTGATTGCTATCAAGGTGTAAAACGTAGGCTAGAGCTAATCGGTCGTATTGCAGGTGTTCAAGTATTTGATGATTTTGCGCATCATCCTACGGCGATTCAAGTCACGTTGGAGGCGCTCAGGGAGAGGATGAAAAATGAAAAAAAAACCGGCAGATTATTTGCGGTTGTTGAGCCGCGCTCAAATACGATGAAGATGGGTTTGCATAAGCAGTCACTCGAAATTTCTTTGCTGGCGGCTGACTATATTGTGTGGTATCAGCCAGAGCAATCAAAGTGGGATATTCGCAGTGAATTATCAGTAGAAGCCACAAATCGTTTTATTGTTAAGCAAGATATTGAGGGCATTATTGAGGCGCTATTAGAAAAGCTTCAGTCTGATGATGTCGTTATTATCATGAGTAATGGTGCTTTCGGTGGTTTACATCAACGTCTATTGGCTAGGCTAGAAAAGAGATAAATTATTTACTGATAAAAAAATGAATCACACTATGCAACCAGATATTTATACGATTCCAACGCAGTCTCAGCTTAAGCAAGCGTATACCCCTTTTTTAAAGTATCTTCGTCGTGGCATGAGGGCTAGGAAAGCAATGCCTTCTGAATTTACAACAGCGCGTTTTACTTTGAAAGTATTTAGCGAGGCTGATGCTTATGCACTCTCTTTACTGATTAATAATGAGCGTCTTCAAGAGACAACGCTTGGGTTTTCTTATCCTTATACGGAAGAGATGGCGCGAGAATATATTGCAAGTATGCATAAAGCTTGGCAGTCGCAGCTTGGTTTTTATTATGGTGTTTATCTTGTTTTGGATAAGCGCGAATCGCTTGTGGGCGGTGTATCGCTAGTGGTTAATCATGCCTTTAGTCATGCTGAGCTTGGCTATTGGGTTGCTGAATCTTCTTGGGGTAAGGGCGTGGCCACCGAAGTAGCGCAAGCGGTTACAGCGCATGGCTTATTTTCTTTAGGGCTCAATCGTGTTTATGCGCAACATTTATCAAACAATGAACGCTCTGGCCATATCATGCGAAAAATTGGCATGAGACTTGAGGGTATTTTTCGTCAGCATGCCGCTAAAAATCGCAATTGGCTCGATGTATACCAGTATGCAATTTTGCGTAAAGATATTGATAGCTGATTATTCAATTAATCAAAGCACGAAACACCTGTTCCTTTTAAGCCGCAGTAACCTTGCGGATTTTTTGCAAGGTATTGTTGGTGATAATCTTCAGCAAAATAAAAGGGTGGATTTTGCTGTATTTCTGTTGTGATTAATCTTGGCCATTTTGCTTGATAAAAAGCACGTGCCATTTTTTCCTTGCTACATTCTGCTAGTTCTTGTTGTTCTTGCGTAAAACAATATAACCCAGAACGATATTGTGTGCCCTGATCATTTCCTTGTTTAAAGCCTTGTGTGGGATCATGATTTGCCCAAAAAGCTGCAAGTAGTTCGTTATAGGTTACTTGTATAGGATTAAAGACCACTAAAACGACTTCATTATGCCCCGTCCATCCGCTACAGACTTCTTCATAGGTGGGATTAAGGGTGATACCACCTGCATAACCTACCGCAGTTATCGCAACACCTGATATTTTCCAGAATAATCTTTCAGCACCCCAAAAACACCCCAAGCCAAAAATGGCCTGCTGATATTCCGGTGGATAGGGTGGGCGTAAAGAGCAATTAAAAATAGGATGCCAAGCTTCACTTATAATCGGTGAATTTCTACCAGCAGTCGCTTCTTCCTCTGTCGGTAATCTATCTTTAATTTTCGTGTTTTTTTGAAAAAAAGGCATAATTTCTTCCTTGAGTTAAGTCACTAACTACTAATAGTGTTCAGGTAAGGCTTTTAATAGTTCCAGTTGTTTTTTTTCCATGCGTATATAACCGCCTTCTTCTAAATCTTTCAAAATACGAGCAACCATCTCGCGTGAAGAACCCACACGATTAGCAATTTCTTGTTGTGTTAGCTTTTCTGCGATTACTTTACTGCTTTGTTTATCTTTATCCATCAGATGCTGAAAAAGTTTACGAATTCTGCCATAAACATCGTGAAGTGCGAGTGTTTTAACGTTATCTGTTAACTGCCTTACACGATAAACTAAATTTTTTATTAAGGCTTGATCTATTTCAGGAAATTCTTTTCGTAATAAATCAAAATCTTTTTTTTGTAAAATTTTAAATGAAACAGGTTCTTGTGCCATAACAGAAGCAGTGCGATTATCATCATCTAAAATGCCAAGTTCACCAAAATAATCGCCTATTTGCAAAGTGTTCAGAATAAATTCACGCCCCTCATCATCACTTACATACACTTTAACGCGTCCAGACAATATAAAATAAAGTGTGTTTGAGCGATCGCCCTCGCTAATGAGCACGCTGTTTTTAGGAAATGAACGGGTTATCATCATGCTATCTATTGCTTGAATAGTCTGTTCAGCAAGGCCGCTAAAAAGGGAAATATCAGAAAGTGCGCTCATGTATATAATCCTTGATATCTATGAAAATGCTTAACACAGTTTAACAGTTCCAAACAAAATCAGCCAAAAAAAGTAACCTGTATCAATATAATATTGTTTTGTGGTTACAGTTATAGGGAGGTTAAATCGGTTTTGTGGGTAAGTTGTCAATGGGCGAGCAAAAGCTATTTTGATCATGCTATATTTTTGGCCATGTTTAGGTTAAAGAGGAGAGTTACTATGAATGTAGAAAAACGAGAAAGCATGCAACAAGAATTATTAATTAATTGGATCGCTGTACATTTTCATCGGTTAACAATAAAGTCGCTTTTATCTACGCATAAATGCATGAAAAATGATGAGCGAAATTCATATGAAAATGAATTAAAAGCATTTCAATTATGGTTTAAGCAAGAGCAAACTGAAAAAAAATTACCTCTTTTTTTCAGAAAATGGGCGCAGCTACTTCCGAAAAAAAATATAAACATTCCTTATTATCAAGATGAAAATAAACAGGTTATTTTAAAAGAAGAAGCTGATTTTATGATTCAGATTTTTATAAAAGAACCCTCTTTTGAGCTCAAAAAAAATATTCTGGATGTTATGAAGAATAATAATAATATTTTTCAGCACTTGAATAAAAAGCGAAATAAAAAAGAGTCAGATATAGCAGATAATTTTGCTTTGATACTTAATCAGTTTCATCCTTTTTATGCTTTAAATTTTATTTTTTCATGGCTTAAAAAACAAATGCCATTTCAATGGATATCTGATTTTTCTCAACAGTTTATATTGAGTTTTATGTCTGATTACACGATTTTTCTTGTGAGTCTTTTTGGGGCAACTGAAAAGCTTTCTCACATGGTTATCGAAGATAATAAAATAGAACAGATTAATAAAAAAGAAATAGAGCAATGGGAAAAAGAAAAAAGTATTTTAATCCTTCAGGAAAAAAGAAAAAAAGAGGGCGTGGAAACAGCCATTGATCGACAAGCAGAATATGAAAGAGAAATTTTGTCTGACTCCTCAAAAAAAATTAATCTTTTATTAAAATCTAATGCAGTTACCTATCGTTCTGTGTTAGGAGAGGAAATCAGAGGTAAATTAGTGTCTAATGTCCAAGGCTATTTTGAAGTAATAGACTCATTAGGCACCATTCTCTTGGTTAAAAATGTGGTGCAATTAGCGCATGATATCAAGTGGGGCAGGATTCGTGTGAAAACTAAGAAGCCTACTTTAACTGCGGAAATAACGGGATGGGCAAAAAAACCTATGCGGCCATTATTTCGTAAACGATTAAAAAAAGCCGTTTAGTTTTGAATGAGATTGCGCGAGGATGACGAAAAAAACTAAAAACAATCAATTATAAGACTCTGCGTAAGTCCTCATTAATAAAGAGATGGTGCGGCCGTTAGTATTTTATGTTGTGTATCATAAAGATTCTCAGTGCCAAACTCAGGCACAGTAAAATTAGCGGATGAAAGATTGGCTTTTTTAAGTGCCTGTTGTAAATCATGAAAGGGGGCATCAATTGCTTCCGCTGTGAGCTGGAATGTGGCGTGATGAATTGCAATGGAATGCTTAATATTAAGCTGCTGATGTAGTTTAACCGCCTCTTCAGGGTTAATATGCGCCTCTTTCATAAACCGACGCGGTAAATAAGCCCCAATGGGAATAAGGCCAATATCAAATTTTTTAAAGCGCGCGCTAATCTCATCAATAAATTGCCCGTAGCCGGTATCTCCTGCGAAATAGATTTTTATATTTGCCTGCTCAATAATAAAACCACCCCATAATGAGCGACATTGATCCTTAAGACCGCGTGCAGACCAATGACGTGATCGAACATAATGAACAGTTAATTCTTTGCTTGCGTGAGTTGCGGATGTGTTTTGTTCAGCGATGTTTTTTTTGCTTTAAGCGTTACAGTATCCCACCATGCAAGCTCTTGAACCTGTTGAATTCCTTTTTTTGTTAATAGCGCCTTATCTCCCAAGCCAACTAAAAATAAAGGGCTAAATGCTTTGTCAATTTTAACTAATGCGTCAATATCGAGATGATCATAGTGGTTATGGCTAACAAGCACGCAGTCGATAGGCGGTAAGTTTTTAATTTCAATTGCCGGTGCTTGTAGTTGTCAAGTAAATTTGTACAGCAAGATATAACTATTTCACGCAGCTTTTTCAGCTGCATTCGGCGATAGGTAATTATTATCTCATATTCCGCATACCGGCGTTTTGAATCATGCATAATATTTTTTATATTTTTGCCCCATTAATTCGATCAGCAACGCATGGTTTTCATTTAGATTTAATATTATGTTCTGCACCTCCTGGATTATTAGCACGTGAATCCCATGAAAATAAGA
>CAMAPQ010000027.1 GCA_945860125.1 Klebsiella pneumoniae | reverse complement strand
CAATAGCATCTCCATAGGACCAATCCTTAATAACGCCCAATCGTATTGACTTTAAAGACTTAATTCCTTTATATCGCCATTTTTCTCCCTTTCTGCCATAAAAATGATCAGCCGCTTCTCCAAAGGCAACAGGGAAGAGAAAACCAGGGGCTTCTACTTCATCTGTGCCTATCACCCCGTCGATATTTCCGCTACTTGCTTCAGCAAGCGCTCTTGACCATGGCATGTTGACATAGTTAAGCGTATAGCCATTCACTTCAAGAATGGCTTGGGCAATCTCAACCATATAACCTGGTTTTTCTCCTGGAGCACAAAGATAGGGGCAGTATGGATCTGACGCAATGGTGATTTCATCAGCAAACGCCGCTCGAATTGGAGATAAAAACAGCAAGGCTAAAACAACAATAAATGCCTTTATTTTCATACAATATCCTTCCTTCTCTCTATTATTTACAAAAATTTGCAGAAAAAAATGAGCAGCATTTTATTTATTCAATGCACATTCTTATTTTTAACAAGAACATAATTTAAGCGTAGCGCAACTAAATTCAACTGTAAAACTCAGAGAAGTACTTTTCATTTGCCAATAAAGTCTTTATGCCATCTTATAATTTCATCGGAATTATTTGGTTTACATATATAAAATCCTTGAACAGAATCACATCCTTTAGCTCTAAGAATTTCCAATGTTTTCTTATCTTCAACACCCTCTGCAATAACTTGGAAATTTAACGAATGGGCTAAATTTATGATGCCCTCAACAACCAGCAAACTATTTTTGTTGTTTTCAAATAATAGAAAACTTTTGTCCATTTTTACTTCTTTTACAGGGAGAGTATTAAGATACGATAAAGAAGAATACCCGGTGCCAAAATCATCGATTGACATACTAAATCCTAATCGCGTCAATTCTTCAATATTTTGCAATGTCTGAGCACAATTTTTCATAGCTGCCGCTTCTGTAATTTCTAGAGTGAAAACACTGCACTCAAGGCCTGCCTCTGAAACAATTGCAGCAAATTTAGCTGGGAACTCTATTGATGATAGCGTTCTTGATGAAACATTGATTGAAATGGGCGTTAAAAATCCCTCTTTTTTCCAGGCGATATACTGTTGGCAAGCTTTTTTCAGCACAAGATACGTAAGCGATTTTATAATATTCGTTCTTTCTGCTACATAAATAAAGTCATCTGGGAGAATTAACCCTTTTACTGGGTGATTCCACCGTATTAGTGCTTCTACTGAGATGAGCTGACCTGATTTAAGACTTACAATAGGTTGGTAGTGGAGAAAAAACTCATCTTTATCCAGTGCTTTTTCCAACTCAAAACCCATCATGGCGGAAGTAGATACATGGTCCAGCTTAGAGGGATCATACACCGCATAACCAAGACCTTCGCGTTTAGCGTTATACATAGCGATATCTGCGTATTTCAACAAAATATTTAGATCAGTCGTTTGATCTGGAAAAATAGCAATTCCGATATTTATACTTACCAAAACACTCTCATTTTTATTTAGCGATATTGCATCCTCCATCATTAGCAGCATTCGGGTTACCGCTACGGGACAAGAATCATTGAATTGGCTCTCCACGAGAATTCCAGCAAACTCATCGCCGCCCATTCTGGCTACCGTATCACACTTGCGCAATGCATTAGAAAGGCGCTTACCAATTTCAATCAGAACCAAATCTCCCGCATCATGCCCATAGGAATCATTGATTTTCTTAAAATCGGTTACATCTATGTTCAATAATGCAAAATGTGTATTATTTCGATGAGCTAATTCAATTGTTTGTGTGAGCCGATCATTAAATAATGCTCGATTTGGTAATTTGGTAAGTGTGTCGTGAAGTGCTATATATCGTAATTCTTTATTAGCCTCTTCAAGCGCTAATGTGCGCTCAGCAACGCGATTTTCAAGCGTTTTATTGTGTGCTTCTATGAGATTGCGTTGATAAATATTTGAAAGCGTTGCAGCAATCATTTGCGCAATAACTTGCAACAGGCTCAAACTTTCATTAGAAATTGTTTCATCTGGTTGAAGATTTTCTTTATTAATTTTACCGCTAAGCCAAATTTCATTTTTCATTTTATTATTATAAAAAATAGGAATATAAAGGAGCGGCATAAACTTATTTAGATTTTCTGCAGCGGAAATTTTGCCTTGCACGTAAGAAATCTGGCCTTGCCCTCTAAGGACATCCAAATAAAAATCATTCTCTTTTATCGAGATAATTTTATATAAATCTTCACTAATCTTTCCCAAAAACAATATCGGCTGCCTCTTCTCATCAAGCACAACGATATCACTCACTCCCAAAAGCTCAAAAAGCATACGGTGAACTTTATCAAACACGCCTATTTCATGCTCAGCTTGCGTGAATGTTATTGCCAAAAAATTAAGATTATTAAGCTGATTTATTTTATGGAGAATCTTATGGCGCATTGATAAAAAATTGTTAGTCAATTGTTTTAATTCATTTTCGGGCTTTAAAACCGCATATTCATTTAACTGTGTAAGTAATTCATTATCACATTCTTTATCCGATGAAAATGAAACTGTAGCTTTAGTTAACTTTAAAAGCGGGGCTGATAGTAACCGCCGTGAAAAGAATAGAAAAATTACCCACAAGCTAAAGGTCTTTAACGCGGCGTTAATTATTATCAAAAACAAGCTGCCCTTAAATCTGTTGATAACGGTGTGTTTATCCGCATAGATATAAAGAGCACCCACCTCATTCTTGAGAGAATTCTTAGCTTCGGCCATATAATTGATACTGAGCTTATATTCATACAGACTATGCTCGACTGACGGCCCATGTTTGCCATTGGCAACGACTAAAATTTCCTGCACTTGTAATTCATTAAAGGATCTTTTTTCTTTTAGCTTTAGCGTGTTTTTCTCATCCGGATATAATCCTGAAAATTTTTGTACATCATCCGTCTTACCTTTAACTTTTGTACCGGCTACTATCTCTATTTTCTGAATGCCATCAAGAATTGATTGAATTGTCTCTAAATCATAAGCCCAAATTGAAACACTTAAACTTTTTTCAAAGCTCCTACCAATATTATCCAACTCTATAATTATGTTCTTTTCAACATTAGAATATTCTAGATATAGCTGTATCGTCGTAACAACAATAGTCACAATGAAATAGCAGCCAAAAACAAATCTTAGAAGCTGAACACCAATTGACGCTCCAAACTTAACGGCCATTATGACACCACAGAATAATTATTTATCTTAGCTAATTAACAAAAGCTCTTTTTTATCCGAAATTGCCTTAAAAATAAGCCATAAACGATATATTTTTACGACAACATTCAATACACTTTCGAACAAGTAAAAAGACTATATTAAATAATAGAATAAAATTGATATTCCGCGAATCTGAACATGAAGCTAAAGTGTTAGTACATCAAGACGATCAAAATAATGATTAGTAGGCACCCCGCACGACTGATCTTCAGGTTCTAATTGATCAGATAAAAGCGGCTCACCGACTTTTAACTCAGTAAAAGCATAACGCTTACGATCTAATAAATGAGACGGCACAACATTCTGCAAAGCATTAAAAATAGTTTCAATGCGCCCAGGATTTTTTCTATTCCATTCCTGCAACATTTCTTTAATCACTTGTCGCTGCAAGCCTTTCTGAGAACCACAAAGGTTACAAGGAATAATTGGGAAGGCTTTCATCGTTGAATAACGCTCAATATCTTGCTCGCGACAATAACTCATAGGACGAATAACAATGTGCTTCCCATCATCACTTAATAATTTAGCTGGCATAGATTTAAGTTTTCCAGCATAAAACAAGTTGAGAAAAAGGGTTTCAATAATATCGTCACGATGATGCCCTAACGCAATCTTAGTTATACCCAGCTCATCTGCTGTGCGATATAAAATACCGCGACGCAAACGTGAGCATAGTGAACACATCGTTTTCCCTTCAGGAATCACCCTTTTCACCGTGCTATAGGTATCTTCTTCTACAATTTTAAAAGTTACACCAAGATTAGCTAAATAGGCGGGCAAAATGCCCTCTGGAAAATCAGGTTGTTTTTGATCTAAATTAACAGCAATAATTTCAAAATGAATTGGCGCTACTTTTTGTAAGCTCAGTAATATATCCAACATCGTATATGAGTCTTTGCCACCAGAGAGGCATACCATCACTTTGTCGCCCTCTTCAATCATATTAAAATCATGAATAGCGGTACCCACTTCTCGCCTTAAACGTTTTTGTAGCTTGTTAAACTCCGTTTTATCTTTTTTTTCCTTGAGATATTTATTTTCAATATTTGTCATTGTGTTTTTTTCCAACCATACTTTTTACAGACTTAACTCTATACCCAAAGTAATTGGAATCACGGTGAGGCGGCAAGAGCGTGAACCCCATGAGCATAGACAAACTATGTGATTGGGGTGAATGAGAGCTGCCAACAATGCCGTGGTTTCAAGTACGAAGGGTATATTTCCAAATTAATTCCAATCACTTTGCGGCGTACTTCAAAAAAGCATTAGCAACGAGAAGGCGAATTGGGACTACTCATGTTTTCTTTAATCGATATTAAAAAGGCAATCTATTCTATCTTAGAAACCCATCCAAACGGGATAACAGAATATCAATTGATTCACCTTTTGCAACAAGAAGGCGTGCTATCTTTTGGCGATAATAGTTTAAACCAACCACTTATATTATTTCGTATCCATTTTCTAATATTTCACCTGCTTTATCATATTAAACTGGCGCAATTACAAAAAAAACAAGATCTATTTATTTCAGCACTCAACATTAAGTTTATTGATTATGTTCCAGGCCATAGCGGTTTATCCCCCATTGATCGGCTGATGCATTTTTATCTTGATTTATCTTATTGGACATCTATTAAAGAATCAGACGTTGAAGATTGGCTTTACCAATTTTGGAATAAAATCAATGAAAAAGAAAAAAATGAAGCGCTTGCGTTATTTGCGCTTTCTTCTGAGGCCTCTGAAGAACTCATCAAGAAAACGTATCGCAAATTATGTATGCAGTTTCATCCAGATCGACCTTCAGGCAATGAAGATATGTTTAAGAAAATTCATTCTGCTTGGAAAGTTTTAAGCAAATCTTAATGCGCTTAACGGCAAAAAAAGAATTAATTAGCTTTAAATTTAATAGACGCAGAATTTACACAATACCTTAAACCAGTAGGATCAGGGCCATCGTTAAAAACATGACCTAAATGCCCCTCACAGCGCGCGCACAGAATCTCAGTACGAACCATGCCATGCGTTATATCCTGCTTTTTTTTAACCTTTTCTTGCCCTACCTCATTAGAAAAACTAGGCCAACCGCACCCTGCATCAAATTTATCTTCAGAGGTAAAAAGTGATTCTCCACAGCCACGACAATTATAAACACCCAGATCAAAATGATTCCAATACTCACCTGTAAAAGGCGCCTCTGTGCCTTTTTTTCTGAGTACGTGATATTCCTCTTTTGATAATTGCGCTTCCCACCCTTTTTCTGTTTTAGGTAAATCGTCGTGTTTCATGTTGAACCTTTAAACTGGAAACGGCATTGATTTTAAGCATGCCAGATTGATTTAAATACTGAGGCGCCAAGAAAACATACTAAACGTACCTCTGTACGACCTGACGGATATACATCTATTTCAATTGCACTTTTTTGATTATCACTTTCAAGATAATAATAATCAAATGCTTCACCCTCATTCGTAAAAGAGGGAATCACTAAGTTACGGTTGTCCTTTTCATAAGGTGCTTTTTCATAAGAAGCCGTGGCATAAAAAGAACCACGTACTTGATTAAAAATACGATGGTATGAAGCGTCAATCCAACCAAACCATTCATTTGTAAAATCAACTTCCTGAATTTTAGGCTGTATAGTAAGCTCACCTATCTCATCAAAAATACGAGAAAACTCATCTAAATCAAATAACTTTTCCACTTCAGACTTTGAAATCGTCCTAAAAAAACCAAAAAAAACATCGCCTTCTGATTCATCAACCGTCATTTCTACTTTAATGCCCTGCGCGGACGAAAGTAAAAATTCAGTTTTATTCCAATCTTCAAACTGAAAAGTATGCGCGCCCATAATCGTAAAAGTTTGGCCACGCAAAAGAATAGGCAAATCAAAACTATCTGTTAATTCTAGAATATCTTTAGGATGAAAAGAAGGCGTCTGTAACGCAGTAACGTCTGGCGCGCTTACTGTTTTGCCAGCTGACGCCCTACCCTTAAAAAGGGTTTTAAGTATATGAAGCATGAAATTATCTCATTACAAATCGTACGACGAAGCGCAATAACAAAGCTGGGTAGTTTTGCAGCTCTACACAGATTGATTTTTAGCTTTTAAACGAGCAAGTACAGCATTAGCATCACTCGCATTGCCAGAACGAATACCTGCTTGTTTTAGTTTATCTTCAAGGCTTTGATCCGAAAACTCACTTGCGAGTGCTTCACCTGCTTTGAGGCGATCATCAAAATCTTCCTGACGCTTTTTAATTCTTTCTAAAGATTCTTTAGCGCTCATTAAATCAGCATTAGAGTTTGAAAAATTTTCTGTAATCGAAGCTGTTGCACGCTGCACTGTTTCAGTTGTTTTCACTAAAGATAACTGACGCTGATGATCTATAATTAATTTTTCGCTCTTTTTAATTAACTCTTTCAATCTTGCAACATGGGAAGTAAAGCGCGCCAAACTTTCAACTTGTGCAGATAAATCTGTTTCAAGACCAGCAATCTTCTCAGCTACTTCTAAGGCTAAGGCTTCTTCACCTTTAGCCAGCGCTTGCTCTGCATACGTTTCATGTCTTTTTATCTCAGCTTTAATGCGTTCTACTTCTCGCGTTGACTGCATTTCTTTCGCCATTACTTCTGTCAAATCACTTTTCGCTTTTTTAATTTCACCTTCTGCTTCAGAAATTTCCTGCTCATAAATACGTAGCGCATTAGCATCAACCACTGACTCTCCTGCCTCACGCACACCACCACGAATTGCTGTTAAGATTTTCTTCAATAAACTCATAAACTACCTCAAAAAATTACAATAAAAAAACCAATAAAAGCATGCCTTTTTACTAACTAAACAAAGCGACAATTAATATACCAACACCTAAAGATAAGCCCGCCTCAACGAAAGCAAGCCCCACGTTATGCTCTTGAACAATTTCTTTATCTAAAGGTAAATCCCCTAACAAAATACGTTTAACACCAATATTTAATAAAAAATGCAAACTTAATATGATAAGACATAGTAACACCCACCATACCATATCGGTTAAAAAGAAAGCGCTTGAAACGACAAAAATACTTTGAACAGCTGTCAAAGCCACAGCTGCGCCCACTGTTTGACCTAAATATCTCACACCAAGCGAGAGATGATTTTGCTTAAACGCTAAAGGCAAAGTCATGCCTGGATGTTTATCCGCAAACTGTTTGAAGCGAATAAACATCATTAAAAACAAAGCACCCTGGGAAAAAACAAAACCTACTAATACTTCAAAAATACCGCGAATACCCGTTAGCGATTCCCATTTTAATACACTCTGTAAGATAAGCGCCGTTGAAAGCGCATTAGCAACATCAACGCAGGCAACAGATAAATTATTTTGTTCAATTTCTTTCTTAATAGAAATCAACTTTAACGTCCAATAATCCTGTATTGCCCGCCCTGCTTTTATTAAAAGCATCCCCATTAAGCCATATAGCGCGACGTAAAAAATTTCGGAGACTAAATCGCCTGATGTTGAACCACCTGAAACAACCCCCTGTAAAACAATCATCTGGGATAATATGGCACCACCAAACATCAAGCCAAAAGCATGATTATCCTTTACAGATAACTCATGATAAGTATTTACACCAAAAAAAATGCCCATCATTGCACGCAACAAAAGCAGCAAGCCTAATGCAATGGCGCAATCAACAATCACCAATACAAGCGTCCATAAATCTAAAAAATAATTTTGCATCCAACTCATAAATTTTACTACCTGCTATCTTCTTCTTGAACTAAAAGAACCACGAAAACGACTGCGACCTGAATAACGACTACTAGAATAACTTTGGTTTTTCCGTTGAACTAAAGGCTGTTTTTTCTCTTTACTATACTCGCTAGCAAAAGGCTTATTTCCAGAGGCTGCTTGATTAGAAGATTGATCATAAGAAGACGATGTTTTCTTACTGTATTCACTCTTAAAAGGTGAGCGAAAAGGCTGGCCAGATTGATGGGATTGCTGTCTTTTTTGATCAATAACTTGCTCTTGTCTTTGCCTTGCATCTGGCGAAGTAAAAATATCGCGCCCTCGATCACGATAATAATTACTACCTCTGCCGCCCGCCCAATCCTGAAATAAAAAACGCGCACCATTCATCGCCTGAGAAAAAAGAGCATATTTCCCATACCACTCCCAAAAAGTATTCCCAGAAGCGTCTTGAGCCCAAGAACCATAGTTAGCATTACCCACTAAATCCTTCGCCACAGCAGGCTTACTTGCATCGCCTGTATCAGTGTGAGCGTCAGGCTCACCCAAGCTTGCACCTGAACTTATTCGCGGCAACTTACCTTGTGATAAATCAGCCAGCACATTAATAGGATCCATGAGTGCCCGATTAAATTCAGCAGGATTCAAGGCAACGGATAAAGCTTGTAATTCTTGATACTGTAATTGCCAGCTAGAAAAAGCTTCTGTATTTTTTGCTTTTTCTAGGCGATTTTTTAAACTAGAAAAAAGCTGGCCGTCAGCAGAAGACTCGCTTACCAAGGCATTCGCAATGCCTGAAAATTCCGGACGATTTGCAGCAATCCACTGCGCATATTCTTTTAATATGATGCTATTAGGTAGTTTTTGCAGCGTAAGCACTTCGCCCAATCCCTCTAAAGCACCGCTATCTTGCGCATAGAGCGAAGTCAGCTGATCATTTTTTGTAGAATCACAACCGACAAAAAAAAGAGCGAGCGGAACAACAAAAATTAAACTGTATTTAAAACGAGAAGCCATACAAAAAAACTACCTTTACTGATTCTTCCCCACATGACACCAAAAACAATAATAGGTATTTATAAGGCAAATGCATAGACTATCATTTAGTCATCACCTCATTAAAAACCAATAAAACCAATAAAAAATTTGATTCTGATTAACAACTGCTAAGCTTTATTATATACCCAAAGTAATTGGAATCACGGGGAGGCGGCAAGGGAGAGAACCCCATGAGCATAGATAGACTATGTGATTGGGGTGAACGAGAGCTGCCAACAATGCCGTGTTTTCAAGTACGAAGGGTATAGAGACTTAAAATAATCATTTTATATATCACAGTAAAATTATGACTGAACCGCAAGCAATTAATGATATTTTCCTGGCACCTGGTGACTTTTTCTTTGGCGATGAGTTAAATCGTGTTAGAACAACATTAGGTTCAAGTATTGCTGTAATAGCGTGGCATCCGACAAAAAAAATAGGCGGAATATGCCACTATTTATTGCCTAGCAGACATCAAGTATTTGATGATATTGATCTTGTTCCTGAAGGTAAAATTGATAGTAAATATGCCGATGAAGCCTTTTCTTTATTTTTAATGGAAATGATGAGACGAAGATCCAACCCAGTTGAATATATTATTAAAATATTTGGCGGTGGAGATATGTTTCCAGGACAAATAAAAAGCAAAAGAACAAACAGTGACATCGGGAAAAAAAATATAGAAGCTGCGCATAAACTCATGGCTCAGCATGGCTTCAAAATCAGCAAAGAAGATACGGGTAGCACAGGGCATCGCAATATTGCGTTTGATATTAGTTCAGGCGATATTCGCATACGCCACGCTAAAATCACCGAAGAACAGGCAGCCTCTGCGTCTTATAGTTTAAGAAATGGCAGATAATCCCCCTTCAAGTCAAGCGTCCTACGCTGACGAAGATCAAGCACCCCAATCACATAGTTTATCTATGCTCGTGGTGTTCACTTGCTTGCCGCCTCACCGTGATTCCAATTATTTTGGGTCTATATTCGTCCTGAAACGTGCTTTGCCGCGCATCGACGTAATATTTTGCAACTGAATCTTAATAAAAGTTAACACAATTCCATACGGAAAGTGATAGCAGCATAAATGTAAATTCGCTAAATTAAGGTCTGATTCTGTATGAGACTTGGCCTGCATTGAATGCTTGGGTGGGGAGTAGTTATCGAATAAATTAAAAGTAAAGAAGAGGAAATAATGAACATTTACACACCCCCTACAGATCATCGTGTTGACGACTCAAACTTACAGAGCAATCTCAGCATGATCCCTCTTGAGACGGTAGAGGCGCCAATCGATGTACCTGCTGAGGCTAAACCTGATCAGCCAACGACCGTTAACGGCATCCAGGATTTTTTGAAAAATGGTGGCATTTACGAATTTACCTATAACAATCAAGACTACACAATCAAGAAAAACACTCAATCTGGCAAGTACGAAGCTTTTGATAGTGAAGGCAACAAAGTAGACAGCAGTGTTCAGATTAATAATGGATTAACGGTTATTGGCTTTATTGAAATCGGCGGCCTAGACGGACTTAATGCTGGAGAAGCTCTCTATATCGGTACTGATCCTAACGGTGTTTTTTCCATGATCGTCGCCTCAGCTGAACTCGATAAAAATGATGCTGTTGATCCTGAGTGCGGATCGCATTTAGCAACTCTTTTAGAGAAAGGTGTGCGGGTTAATATCTTTATTATAACTTCATTTCTTATAACAATGAGGCATATCACTGATGTTTTAAAACATAGTACAGATAGTAAACCAAAAAAATTACGGCCGGTTGTTGTCAGAGTTAAAGAGCTCAACGCATTAAGAGGTCAAACAGCTGTTTCTCTAGATCAAAACGGTGGACCGCTATTAATGTTTCTGCCCAATGTTATAAGCAATATCGACGAAAACTCGAAAATCTCTTTTTCAAATGGACAGTTACTCATTGATGGGAAAGCATACGATGGCGACATTTACTTCTCGCAAGGTAATCCCGAAGGACAGCCTGACATTGATGGATACCACCTGGCTGTTAAAATGGTCCAAAAAGAGTAAAAAAGAGACGAACAGACACACCTTAGGAAGGCGCAGCCCTACACCTCAATATCACTCACAATAAATATTGTTGCTTATTTTTATAAGCAACACCGCCAAACTGGCCTGCTAGTGCTTCAGCAAATATAGAAGCTCGCTCAGGCAAGCCTCCGTCTAAAAAACAATATGTTTGCAACACAAGACTTTCTTTAAAAAAAGTGCCATCTATTTCTAACGTTTCATTTAAATTATCGACACTAACGCGAAAAGGTTTCTGACACGCCTTAGAAAAAATCCACTCTAAACTTTGCGGTTTAATTTCCACTTTTTCAAAGCATTTTTGCTCATTAGCTGTTCTACCATCAGGCGCATACCAATAACCAAAATCAATTTTTTGTCTGCGCTCACGGCCCGCCAAACACCAATGCGCAACTTCATGTAACGCGCTTGCAAAAAAACCATGGGCAAAAATAATGCGAGCAAAAGAAGCACCATTACCCGCTGGCAAATAAAGCGGCTCATGGCCTAATCCATTATGCTCAATACCATTAATTAATTTGGTGTTGAATGACTTTAAAAAAAGCGCATCAAAAATTTGCATGAGAAGCGCAAGATCTGTCATTTATTATTAAACTTCTGCCTCAATCAATCTCACTACAAGATCAACCACTTGACTCATACCCACATCGACTGCTTTTTTAATATCATCCATCGTAATTTCAGTTTCACTTAAACCAGCCGCAGGGTTTACAACCAAACAAATAGCCGCGTAAGGAATATTTAACTCACGCGCAAGCGCCGCTTCCGGCATCATCGTCATACCCACAATATCGCAACCATCACGCTGCATTCTCTTAATTTCTGCCGTCGTTTCAAGCCTAGGCCCTTGGGTACAACCATAGACACCAAAAGAACTGTGAGAAAGCGTTGTTTTGTTTAGCTGAGCAATGAGTTTTTCTCTTAAAGTAAGATCAAAAGGGTGCGTAAAATCAATATGCTGTAAATGATTTAATTCAACTGTTACATCGCACCCTGAATAGGTATGTGCTCTGCCATAAGAATAATCAATAATCTGATGAGGAATCACAATATGCGGTGCTTTACACATATCAGCATGAATACCCCCTACTGCGTTAATTGCAATAATTGATTTTACAGATAATTGCTTTAGCGCCATTAAATTTGCACGATAATTCACTAAGTGAGGTGGGATGGTGTGAGGCTGACCGTGTCTTGCTAGAAAAACCACAGTTTTCCCCACGGACGCACTCTTCTCTAGATCTTTAGAAACCTGCGCACCTTTAGAAAACAAAACACTCTTCTGAATCGGTGCAGAGCATGCACCAAACGGCGTGCTCACGATAAGCTCCTCCACAGAACAGCCTTCAAATAAACGATTTAAACCTGTACCGCCTATAATTGCAAAATCGATCATGCTTCTTTCACCGCATAAATACCAGGCACATTGCGCCAATAATTTTTATAATCCATACCAAAGCCAAAAACATAACGGTCTTCAACCTCAAGCCCCACAAAATCTGGCTGCCAATTAGGCTGCGCTTTACGATTATGGCGTTTATTCACGAGTACAGCGGTATACACTTTCTTAACATTCTGACTCTCAAAAAACTGAATAATTGCAGCCAAGGTATAACCCTCATCTAAAATATCATCCACCACCAACACCGTGCGATTCTCAAAGCTACGCTCAGGCTTCACTAACCACTTTATACTACCGCCATGTGTTTCCCCGCGATAGCGCGAGGCGTGTAGATAATCAATTTCCAAGGGGAAATTAAGCCCAAGCGTTAAATGCGATGTCAAAAAAAGCCCACCATTCATCACACAAATAACCAATGGATTTTGATCTTCTAAAACCTGCGAGACATCTTTTGCCATTTTTTGTATGGCTGCTTGCACCGCAATTTTATCCCACAATAAATCGGCCTCTCGATATACTTGAGCAAGATGATTTTCATCGATTTTATCGTCTTTTTTTTCATTATTCATTGTCACATCATTATTCCCGCATTGTTTATTATCACATCGTGCTCGCTTATAAAATAAAAAAGCGATCATAACGAATCAGCTTCTTTCAATCAAACCTTTGATAAAGTATTCAATATTTAATCTACTGTAGGACTTTCAGAAATTACGGCATTTTTTTCAAGTATTCGCTTTCTAATAGGGGCGGCACCTAATGTTTCGCTGTAAAATTGAAAACTATTGCGCCCTTGAGATTTTGCATGATACATCGCAATATCAGCTTTTTTAATCAACTGAGCCATATCTCTACCATCATTGGGATATAGTGAGATACCTACACTCACACCAATTTTAATTGCCTGTTGCTCAATAGAAAAAACCTGAGAAATAGAATAAAGAATATTTTGCGCAATATTTTCAACAAGGCTAAAATTTTCTACCTGAGAAAGTAAAATAACAAACTCATCACCACCTTGCCTGCACACTAAGTCTCTTGCACGAACGCAGTGCTTGAGCCTTTTAGCAACTTGAATCAATAATAAATCGCCAATATCATGACCTAATGAATCATTTACTTCTTTAAAAGAGTCTAAATCTAAAAATAAAATAGCAACCTGCTTTCCCACTGATAATTTCTTTGCAGCCAATAATATTTGCCGTAAATGATTTTCAAATAGAAAACGGTTAGGTAAGCCTGTTAATCGATCATGCATTGCCTGTTGCATAAGCTGTTTTTCACGCTCTTTTTTATCACTTACATCGCGAAAAACAATGACTGTCCCCACCACCTCATTTACTGAATTTTTAATCGCTGAAACAGAGGCTTCTATTGATAAACTCTGCCCCTCTTTATTAATCATTCGATAGTTCACCGGCGACTCAGCCGGTTTAGCGGATTCAACGGCACCCGTCACAAAATCTAAAACAGGTTGATCCGTCTCATGTGAAAAAAGCTGAAAAACACTATTAATAGATTTTTTTTCAGCCATAACACCTAACCAACCCATTAACTTTTCTGCTTTTGTATTTAAAAAAGTAATTTGGCCTTGGCTATTTGTGACAATGACACCATCCTGAATAGAAGCCAAAGTTGTTTCTGCTAATTCTTTTTCATAAAATAACTTCTGAGCAGATAATTCCAGACTTTCTGCATGCTCTTCAATGACATCTAACATCGCATTAAAAGATTGGCTTAACACGCCCATTTCATCATGATTCTTAGCGCTCAATCGCATTGCATAATCGCGATTGGCAGCAATATGACGTGCTGTTTCAGTTAAAGTTGAAATGGGCTTTAAAATCATTTTCTTAGTTAAAAGCGTTAAAATAACGCCCAGTATAAGTAGCGTTGCAAGTAACAAAAAGATTGTCATTTCATGAAAAGGTAATCGCTCAAGAAGTGTTGGTAACTTCATGGTGATATATAAATAACCAACCGTACGCCCGCTATACTGCATGCTACTTGCAAAATGAAATTCATTATTTTTAAAAACTACTCCCTCAACGACTGGCAATTGTTGAAAAACCGGCGCATTAGCATGCGTTGCAAATACTTCGCCCAACCGATTATAAAGCGCAGCCCCTGTTACATCTGGCATGGTAGAAAGTAAAGATAAACTATCAGCTGCCTCTTCATAATTATCAAAAATAAGCGGGGCAAATAACTGCTGCTTGAGAATAGCGCTAACAACATTAAGTTGTTGCACCACATTAGGCCGTAAAAAAGACTCTTCATACCGCACAGCAAATAGACTGGCTAAGGTTAAAGAAATAAAGGTTGCTGTAATAAAAACAAAAATAAGCTTTCTCCCAATAGGGATAGCCTGAAATTTTGTGAAAAGCTTGTTTTTTACCTGAAAAAACCTATCCATATTGCTTCTCCTCACCGTGATTCAAATTACTTCGGGTATAGGACTTACGCAAAATTGTTCCAGCAAGGCGTCACGATGAAGACAGTACAAATCGTACGGCGAAGCGCGACAACGAAGCTGGGCAGTTTTGCATAAGTCCTATATTAAGCGACATCATATTCGCCTACTAACTCAGCTGCTCGCTTTGGACTACAAATATAGTGCCCCTGAATAATGTTACATCCACTATCACGCAATAAATTAAGTTGTTCAGGTAGCTCTACTCCTTCAGCAATAACCTCTAACTGTAGAGTTTTTGCAAGGCTAATAATTGCACGCGCAATTTCTAAACTGCTCGCATCTTTAACGATATCATCAATAAAAGACTTATCTATCTTTAGAAGATCAATGGGTAATTTCTTTAAGTAGCTCAAACTAGAATAACCCGTGCCAAAATCATCTAAAGAAAGCTGAATACCTAAATCTTTTAACTGCTTAAGCAATGCATACTGCGTTTCGACACTTTGAATTAAAACACTTTCTGTTAACTCAAACTCCAATAAACAAGGGTCTATTTTCGTCTCCATAATAATATTCTTAACGAGCGCTAAAAAATCTTTGTTTTTTAGTTGCACAGCAGAAATATTAATCGATAGCCGACCCATATCAAAATTCATTTCTTGCCACTTTTTTCTTTGTAAACAAGCTTCTCTTAACACCCACTCACCAATGGGCACAATCAAACCACAATCTTCTGCAACGGGAATAAAATCAACAGGAGATAACAAGCCACCATGAGAGTGACAACGTAACAAAGCTTCAACACCTCGAAGACGCCCTAACTCAAATGAATATTGAGGCTGATAGACAAGTGTTAATTCATTATGAGCAAATGCATTTTTCAAATCTATTTCGATTTTATTTCTCTTTAATAAAAGCGAATGCATGTAAGGTGTATATAGCTGATAATTATTACGACCTAAAGATTTTGCATGATGCATGGCAATATCGGCTTTTTTTAATAACTCACTGACCCCTTCTCCTGCGCCGCCGTAAAATGCGACACCAACACTTGCACCAATATTGATCAAATGATGATCAATTGAAAAGACCTTCGCCAGAGAATCAATCATATTTTTAGCGACCGCCTCAACAGTCGCTTTACTCTCAAGTTGCGTGAGTAAAATAACAAACTCATCTCCACCTTGCCGGCAAACAATATCCGAACTTCTCACGCAACGTTTCAATCTCTGCGCAACCTGAAAAAGCAAAATATCGCCAATATTGTGCCCAAAAGTATCGTTAATCTGCTTAAAACGATCTAGATCTAGAAATAAAACAGCCAAATAGGGATTCACTTTAAGATAAGCGAAATCGAGCAAAATAGTTTGCAGACGATCTTCTAGTAAAATACGATTAGGCAACCCCGTTAAACGATCATGTGTTGCTTGATAAGTAATATTTTTTTCCCACGTTCTTTTTTCTGCATTATCACGAAAAATGACGACGGCACCAGCAAGCTGATTAACACTATTTTTAATAGGTGAAACAGAAACTTCAACAGGCACTTTCTCGCCATTAAGATTCAAAATAGAAGCATAGGTTGTTTTTAAAAATCCGGTTTTTTGAACAAGCGTATCAATGATATTAAAAGAAGTTAAGTTGCGGCCCTCTGAGTGAATATTAAAAACAGTATTAAAGGGCTTTTTTTCAGCCTCGCACATCTTCCAACCGGTTAATTTTTCTGCTTTTACATTTAAAAAAGTAATATACCCATGTGTATCAGTAACAATCACGCCATCGCTAATTGAAGATAACGTAATCTGCGCTAATTCTTTTTCATTAAAAAGCTTAGCTGCGCTCAGTAACAGCTCATCGGCATGTTGCTGAATAACTGAAAGCATGGTGTTAAACCATTCACCTAACTGACCAATTTCATCAGTATTTTTAGGAATCAGCCGCACACTATAATCACGCTTTACAGCAATCATTTTTGCCGTATCAGTTAAATGAATAACTGGTAATAGAATGGTTTTTTTAATTGAAAAATATAAAATACTGCCAAGAATAACGAGCGTCACCAAAACCAAAAAATAAGTCGCCAAATAAAAAAGCTGCCGCTCCTGAACGGTAGGCTGCGCCATTCTGATATAAAGATAACCAATTACCTGTTCATTACTAAATAGCGTTTTAGTAAAATGAAAATAATCATCGCGCAGAACAAGGTTATTCATTTCTGGCAACTGCTCAAATGAAGGCAAATCTAATCCATAACCTGCAAAAAAATCACCAGACGAACGATAAAGTGCAGCCCCTGTAACATGATTAATCGCACTTAATGAGGTTAAATCTTCTGCTGCTGCTTTATTATCATCAAAAGCAAGCGGCGCCAGTAAACGGAATTCAAGCACACGGCTCATGGCATCGAGCTGTTGAAATAAAGCAGGCCGAATTAAAACACGCTCATAGCTGAGCATTAAAAATAAACCTGCGACTAAAGAAATAGATGTACCGATTATAAGGGCGACAAAAAGCTTTGTATTAATAGATTGTGATTGAAATTTAATCGCCATACGGCGCATTAGCTGACGCATCCTGCTCACAAGTTACATCCTTTTTTTAATTAATAGATTTTATCTGCCAACTCAAGCATTCTTGAGCTAACAACAAAGCCTACTTTCTGCATAACTTTTAAATTACATCGATAAATCAGCCGATTATTTTTAATAGAAACAGCGATCATCCCCCCCTTTTCGGCAAAATTATTCATATCACTCACCGTCATAATATCTTTATTTTTTAAAGCCAATAAAATAAACGGCCATTTATCTTCGCCTTTTTTATTAATAAAGACGATATGACAGTCATCAGGAGGATGCTCAATATTAACGATATCAAAACGAATCATATAACCAATTGTCTTTAAGTGAGATACTTCATCAATAAAATCAGATAAAAAATCAAATTTACCCACACAAAAATGAATGATCCGTGGAGAAGTCTGCGGAAAAGTCTGCGAAAAAGAAGACGTACCATTTGATATTTTATCAACTTCTATTTTTTTATCTAATACCTCGCGAGGCCATGTAATAAATAAAGGTAACTGAGCTGCAAACAAAAGATGAATGTAGGGTTCAGTAATGGGGTGATTATTTTGAGCATAGCTGCCCACCGCCACACTAAAAAATAGCGCAATAATCAACTTTATTTTTAAACAATAGCGCACAGCATGCATAAAAATATCCGTTATATATATATAGTCCAAAAACTATTAGAAACGATAAGTGGCTCCTACGCTTATATTCATAGGCTCAGCTAAATAACCACCTTCTGCATTAAAATTAGAAGGCGTAATGTTGTTGCGATCAAATAAATTTCTCACGCTCACCCAAGCATCATACTGAGGATGAAACGCTTTTCGTGCCTGTAGATCAACACGCCAAAAAGGGAATAAATCAGCAGGGTTAGGCACAGCGGTTGTAATGGGTCCTTCCTTAACATCAAAGTAGGCATGATTAAAAATAGAGAAAGTCATACTCTGACTAGGCAAAAAATAATTGATACCTAAGTTAAAAATATACTTTGGAAAAGCAACATACTCGATATCCAAAGTATCATCTTGACTTATTACATAAGAAAAACCCGTCTCCATATTCCAACGGGACCAAGCCAACTTATAAAGAAACTCAAGACCATTGGAAGAGTGCTCCTGACGATTAAAATAAGTAGTGCTGTTAATGCCGCTACCACTCGTAACAGGAATAAGAACAATGCCATTCTTCCAGTTAGAATGAAATAATGTCCATTCATATTTACTGTGCTGATATTGCTGCATCCATATTGCTTCATAAGTACGAACGGTTTCAGGCTTTAAAACAACCGTTGCAGAGGAAATTTCCCCTGCCGTCGGCGCCCGAAAAGCCTCACCAAATAAAAGTTTATAGGCAACATGCGTTTCAGGTTGAAAAATAAGCCCCAGTCTTGGGCTGGCATGCTGACCAAAATCAGAATAATAATCTTGCCTTACACCATAGGATAAAGACAGTTGATCGTTAAAAAAACCATTCTTTGCCATTGCCGCTACGCCAAAAATCTCTCGCTCTATGCCTTGAGAAGGCGCAATAACAGTTGAAACAACGACATTACTTTTATTAACCCTGTCAATTCTATTTTCTGTAATTTCTTGATGTCTGTAACTAAAATCAAGCAACCAACCAACTGGCATCTAATTTTTTAAGCACAAAATGAGCGCCGTGATGTGCCTCAGCAGCGTTTTGATCTGCATGACTATCAGCTGAATAGCGCGAGCGATCAAACAAAAAACTTTGGTGACTTTGCCATTGCCATAAAGTGAGATTAGATAATAAGCCATAACTCAAAGGCTGCTCTCTTGTAAGCGATAACAAACCAAATTCAGAATGGGCATTAGCAATATCACGATCTTTAGCAAAGCTGATACCACCCACTCTGGAAACACTTGGCGCTTCGCGTGTGCGATGACTATCAAAATAAAGATTTAAACCATACTGGGTATTTTCTGTAGCCGTTGTTTTTAACTTATAGACCAAAGTTCCTGAATTATATTCAAGCGCTCGTTCACTTTCTTTAATAACGCCATCAGCGGCATCGGTATAGTTATAACCACGGTGTTGATCGCCCTGCCCACTCAAACCTGCCGCAAATTGCTGACGTATATTTGAAGTTAATGCACCACTATGCTGAAAAGCACTTTGATAAAAGTTATTACTTGATAAAGCACCCTGGGCTTTTGTTACATCTGTTTTAGCATCAAACGTATTTAAACTTAAAACACCATGAAAAGCGTCTGTTCCATAAAGCACCGAACCTGGCCCACGAATAACTTGAATATTATCTAAAACACCAAGCGAAATATTGGCTTTATCTGTTTGTGATGAACCAATAATAAAATTATTAATAGGTATGCCATCTAATAAAGTTGCCGTACCGCGCGTTGAATTGTTTCTCGCAAACCCACGAATAGCAATCTCCTCTCCTTGCCCAAAAGTGGGCAAAGTAATCAAAGACGGTACAAACTCAATGGCATCAGATAAAGTTCTAGCGCCTCGCTGATTCCACTCCCAAGCATTAATACGATAGACAGAAGAGGCAACATCTAAGTCGCGCTCATCGATTAAAGAAGCAACCGAAACATGCCTCGTTAAAAGGTCATCTAATGACAAAGGGGGCATTTGAGCAAAAGCAAAGTAGGGCGCCGTCGCTGCCAATAAAAAAATAGCCCATAAATTGGCACGCATCGTTATAAAATGCATAGTTGTCATATACCCTCCCTGTCAGCCTAAAAAAATGGGCACATCGTACCTCACCTTGATACACTTCTCACTAAAATTTTCTTTTCATAAAATGATACTCTTTTTTAAGTTTACAGTGAGGCCTTTTAAAAATGATTACGCTCCCTCGTTTCTCACAAGCACGTATTTTAGTGGTGGGCGATATCATGCTTGATCGCTCTTGGCATGGCGAAACTAAACGTATTTCGCCTGAAGCCCCGGTACCTATTGTCAATATTAACCAAATGCGTGATCAGCCAGGAGGTGCGGGTAACGTCTCACATAACATTGCAGCCCTCGGCGGCCATGTTTTTTTAAGTGGTTTTGTCGGAAAAGATGAGGCTGCTGCTTTACTCAAAAAACAGCTTAACGCTAAAAACATTGCCACACATTTTGTGGATGATGACGCTATTACAACCATCACAAAACTGCGCATTATTTCACATCACCAGCAATTGATTCGGCTTGATTTTGAAAAAAACTTCTGTGACCCTGCACTTAATATTCGTCTCTTCAATGAGATTGAACCTTTATATGATGCAGTTGATCTGATTCTTTTTTCTGACTACGCTAAAGGCACGCTTAGCGATGTACAACGTTACATCGAGCTTGCTTATCAACGCGGCATTAAAACACTGGTTGACCCTAAAGGATCTGACTTTTCAAAGTATCGTCATGCAACACTTGTTACACCTAACATGAATGAATTTACGCAAATTGTGGGCGCTTGCCGTAATGAAGCTGAAATAAGTGAAAAAGGTTATAAACTGCTTAATGAGTATGGCTGGGAAGCTTTACTGATTACGCGCAGCGAAGAAGGAATGACGCTTTTACAAAAAGATTTACCACCGCTACATTTACCCACCCAAGCAAGAGAAGTGTATGACGTCACAGGCGCAGGTGATACGGTTATTGCTGTGTTGGCAGCCGCCCTTGCCGCAGGTGCTAATTTTAGTGACGCGACTAAACTTGCTAATATTGCTGCGGGCATTGTGGTGGGAAAATTAGGCACTGCCACAGTGAGCGCCTTAGAGTTACGCGATGCATTAAGAAAAACGGGCAAGCATGCTGAAGCAAATTTAAGCCTTGAACAAATGATACTGCTTGTTGAAGAAGCCAAAAAAGAAGGACAAAAAATTGTTTTTACGAATGGTTGCTTTGATATTTTACATGCAGGACACGTACAGTACTTAGAAGAAGCGAAGCTGCTGGGCCATAAGTTAATTGTCGGCGTTAATAGTGATGCCTCCGTAAAAAGGCTCAAAGGCGCTTCTCGCCCCATCAATACCTTATCAGCAAGAATGCGTGTTCTTTCAGGCTTAGCAGCGGTAGATTGGGTTGTGGCCTTTGACGAAGACACCCCTGAGAATCTAATCCAAGGGATTGCCCCTGATGTTTTAGTAAAAGGTGGGGATTATCAAATAGAACAGATTGTCGGCGCTGATTTTGTTCTTAAAAATGGCGGCTGTGTAAAAGTCTTGTCTTTTACAGAAGGGTATTCAACCAGCAAAACAATCGAAAAAGTAAGGCTATGATTCTTATGATTCTATTTCCAACATAGACTTATCAATCTTAAGGTAAATCATCATCTTCATCACTAAAACTATAATCTTCAATGAGCGCCTCTAATTTCCTTTTTTCTAAATGATCTTCTATGGAACGACGAAGCGAGCCTGATTTAACTGTTTTAACACTCTCACTCACAGCTAAAGGAATAGGCTCTTCAGCGGCGCCTTGTACTTCATGATCATAAAGACCGCCAGGAAGGCGATCGCCTGTATAGTTTCCATTAACTTGTGCCATAAAGAACAAACCTCGCGTCATTTAAGGTAACAGTGAAGGGAGAATATACCCTTCGTACTTGAAACCACGGCATTGTTGGCAGCGCTCACTCACCCCAATCACATAGTTTATCTATGCTCATGGGGTTCACTTGCTTGCCGCCTCCCCGTGATTCCAAGTACTTTGGGTATATAAATAACCCCAAAGTAAATCGAGATAACTTTCTTTAATTAATTAGCATTTGTCAAGCTTTTTTATAGGGCTTATGCAAAATTTTCCCAGCAAGGCGTCGCGATGAAGACAGTACAAATCCTACGACGAAGCAGGACAACAAAGCTGGGCAGTTTTGCATAAATCCTATTTTACTTTTCAGTAATGAGCTTACTGTAATAACGCTTCTTATTTTTATCAAAATAACGCGCTAATATTTGAGCAAGCGCAGAAGGCGGAACGTGACTTTTTAATTCATCTAACCAATATTGCTCATCAAGGCTCAAAGCTTCACTTTCATCTAAAGAAATCTGTAAACCCTCAACACACACGACAAACTCACCCAATGTCTGTTCTTTATCACACTTAATCCATTCAATAAGATTCTCAAGGGTATCCTGACGAATCGTTTCAAAATGCTTGGTTAGCTCTCGGGCTATCGTTGCCTTACGATGCCCACCTAAAACATGAGCCATATCCATAATTGAATCAATAATGCGATGAGGCGACTCATAAAAAATGAGTGTTTTTTTCTCTTCCATCAAGGCCTTTAATTTTTCTTGACGCTGCGTTGTTTTAGAGGGCAAAAAACCCAAAAAGACAAAAGCATCCGTTGCTAAACCACTCACACTTAAAGCACTGATCAGCGCACAAGCACCAGGAATAGGCACAACAATAATCCCCTGATCTTTAAGCGTTCTCACAAGATGAAAACCAGGATCACTAATTAAGGGCGTACCCGCATCAGAAATGAGGCAAAGAGATTCACCTGAACACAACAAACGATATATCTTTTCAATCTCTTTTTTTTCATTGTGTTCATGTATTGTTAGCATCGGCTTCACAATGCCATATTCTTGCAATAATTTTTGGCTTTGCCTTGTATCCTCAACCAAAATACGATCGCATGCTTTGAGCATCTCAATTGCACGCAAGGTGATATCTTTCAGGTTACCAATAGGGGTCGCGACAACATATAAAACGCCCGGATTAATCATAAAATGCTAATGTATTCTCTGTACTGTAAAGGATTGGGGTAATGATGCCGCTACGCTCATTTCATGCCTCTGAGAATGAAGCTCTATTAAACGAATATCAGCATCTCTTAATCTTCGGGCAAGCTCCCTACCCAAATTCATCTGAAATAAAACAAACTGTAAAACATCCTTTTTATACACATCCAGCAATTGCCTAGATGAAACTTCAATGCAGCGTGTGAGCGTCGTCGCTCTGGCCGAGGCCGTTCTGGGCAATAAATCAAATAAAGCAACTTCACCAACGCAATCACCGCGCCTTAAATAATTTAAAGATATATCTTGTCCTGAACCTCTTTTAGAAATAAATAATTCACCATATAAAATGACAAAAAAGGATGTCGCTTTATCGCCTTCTCGAAATAAATAATCGCCTTGTGTCAAATTATAAATATTTGAATTAAACATTAACTCTGTTATTACTTCAGAGGATATGCCACCAAAAACTGGAAATTGTTGAAGATCACTGACTTCGTCCATAAAAACATCCTTATATTATTCAGTTTGAGATCCTTCGCATCACCTAAGATTTAATGACTTCAAAGAGGATTCCTTCTCTTTGTAAGCGCTCAATCAAGCATTCTCCCATCACAGACGCCGGGGTGACAACACCACGGTAAGGTAATAATTTATCCTTATCCATAACCACACTCAATGCTGTCTCACACGCAAATTTTGCAGTTTCAGAGTATCCAGGATCACCTCCCTTAACACGCACTGTTACACTTTTATTCCTCGCATAAGCCTTAAAAATAATTTCAAACCAACCATTTTGGCGCTCTTTATCAGTAGGGCCTTCTCCAGCTGGCAAGAAGTTACGCAACCAATCGCGCGTAAAACTAAGTTGAGACAAAGCAAAAACACCGCCCAGAAGCGTTGCCTTTGCAGCCATTTCTGTCAGTTTTTTTGTGCCAAAATTATGGCCATACTTAAAATACGCACCATAATCTCCCCGCAAATAAGCGCTTCTTTTAACTGTATAAGCATCAATCAACGGTGCAGGGAAAGACCAAAAACCAAGATCTTTATGGAACTTTAACTTAGGGGATACATTCTCAACACTATACTGCATCGCCTGAGAAGCAGATTGATTATTACGCCGCCATAATCTCTTTTGCTTTGAGTAAGGTAAAGCACGAGAAAAAGCCGTAATCAATGATTGCCATGTCCCACCTGATAGCTTCCCCTCAGCTCGCACAAAGCCCTCTACCTTTACAGCAAGCTTACCAATAAGCACCTCATCAAACTGCTTTTGTAATGTTTTAACCGCAAATAAAGCGCCTAAATCAGCAGGAATACTTTCAAAACCACAACAGTTAATAATGAGCAAACCTTTCTCAAGCGCCAGCTGATTAAAATGCACATACACGCTATCCACAAACTCAGGCTCTCCTGACAAATCAAGATAATGCGTATTGGTCTGTAAGCAGGCTTGAATCGTTGGCTCACCATATAAACTATAAGGACCTATAGCTGCCAGCACGACTTCTGCTTGTTCTGTCATTTTGACGAGACTACCAGGATCTTGAATATTGGCAACGATAAGCCCAATTTCAGTGGGGCGCGTATGAATCGCTTGTAACCAAGCACGTAAATTCGTTAATCGATCTAGATTTCTTCCCGCAATAGCCCAACGTAAATTAGGTGAATGTAAATGTCGCGCTAAATACTCGCTAATACATTTACCCGTGAAGCCAGTGGCACCAAATACAATAATATCGTACTGTTTATTCATCTAGATAATCCGTTCTATTTGAGCTTTTTCTAATTTAGTTTTCAGTTCATCTAATCATTGCTGAAAATTGAACGCTTTCTTTAAATACTTTCCTGGTAAGGCTAATAACGCAAAAAGTACCGCACTATGAAGATAGCATTTCATGCTCAGTTTCATTTTCTTTTTCTACTTCATCAGACAAATAATACTGATTACGCCCTAACCTTTTTGCAATATAAAGCGCCTGATCTGCCTGACGCAATACTTTATTAACAGTATCTCGCTCAATATCCGTTTCCGGAAAAAAAGTAACGCCAATTGAGGTTGTTAAAGGAATAATTTGGCCATTTATTAACAGTGGAATACGCATGGTTGTGATTATTTTCTGAGCAAGAGCAATAGCATTGTTGCGCGATAAATTTTCAGCGACAACAACAAACTCATCCCCCCCCAATCTGGCAGCAAAATCGGCACGTCTAATCGATTGCTTAAGCCTTAAAGCAAATTCACACAACACAGCATCGCCCATGTCATGACCAAGATTATCGTTAATCCATTTAAAACGATCTAAATCTAAAAAAAATGCAACAGACTTTTCCGTTTGGCGAATGCTACGCTCTATGACATAAGACAAATGCTCATAAAGCAAATTACGATTAGCCAACCCAGTTAAGGCATCATAATGAGCAAGACGCCTTAATGCCTGAAGACGTTCAAAATCACGAATCGCATAACGAATGGAGCGATGTAACAATACAGGTGTCAATTCAAATTTATTCAATGAATCAGCAATGTCAGTTTCCAAAATATAACTTTCAATCGAAGGTGTTTCATAGCCCGTTAAAACAATTGAAGGAATACCCAATAAATTATCCTGATAAGGATTAGTCATCCGCTCACAAGATAAAAGACGAACGAAATCCATCACAGCCTCAGAACCCAACTCCAGATCAACCAATGCAACAGCAAAGGTGCGATGCTCAAAAAACCACTTCGCGCTACTTAAACTTTCAGCTTCTGTAATCACACAATGTGTAAAAGCACTGAGCAGGGTTTGTTTCACAAACATCAGATCTTCAGGATCAGACATAACGAGCAAAATATCAGTTGTTTTAGTATTTAGATTTTTCATATAACCCAGTCTAATCCTTCATTTAAAAATGAAAAATAAATTAACTGAAATTATTCTAATTTATGTGACCCAATAGTCAAAATAAATCAAAAAAATAACATAATCATACCTAAAAATTATATGGCAACGCTCGCCAGCGCCAAAAAAGAGCATCGCGCCTGTTTTTGAAACAGTCTCCTTCTGGGTTTATGCACGCTCACAAAGCGCTTAAACAATAACCCGCTCTACTCTAGTGCAAAAATACAATAAATACTCATAAAACACTGAAAAATAATACATTTTTTAAACCGCTCTTAGTTGGCATAAAATTTGATAGCGATGCACGTGCGAAGCGTTTTTGCGAACTAAATTTAATTTTAAGCATCTATCTTTTTATTTATCAGGAGCTTTATCTTATGCAATATCGTGCATCCCTCAACCGCTCAAAAAGTATATGCCGATTCATATTATCAAGCCTAGGGTTGGCAATAAGCCTACTCATGGTAACAAATACCCAAGCTGCAACCGCGCCTGCTGAAAAAGAAAAAATAAAACTCGGCTTTATTAAGTTAACAGACATGGTGCCGCTTGCCGTTGCTTTTGAAAATGGCTATTTCGATGATGAAGGCTTGAGCGTTACGTTAGAAGCTCAGGCAAATTGGAAAGTATTACTTGATCGGGTGATTACAGGCGAACTAGATGGCTCGCATATGTTAGCAGGACAACCACTTGGCTCTACCGTAGGCTTTGGCACGCCAGCACATATTGTGAGCGCTTTTACTATTGACTTAAATGGCAGCGCACTAACTGTTTCCAATGATGTTTGGCAACAAATGAAAAAAAATCTTCCTCTTGATAAAGAAGGAAAACCCATTCATCCAATTAAAGCAGAAGCACTGAAACCTATTATTGAAAAAACAAAAGATGCAGGCCAACCCTTTGCGTTAGCAATGGTATTTCCACTTTCAACACACAACTACGAGATCCGATACTGGCTAGCAGCATCAGGAATTCATCCTGGTTTTTATGACCCACTAAAAGGCGATATTACAGGCCAGAAGAGTGCTGATGTACTATTGTCCGTTACACCGCCGCCACAAATGCCAGCGACGCTAGAAGCCGGCACTATTAAGGGCTATATGGTCGGTGAGCCCTGGAACCAACAAGCTGTATTTCGCGGTATTGGTGTACCTGTTGTCACAAATAGAGATATTCATACAAACTTAGGCGATAAAATGTTTGGTGTAACTAAAGCATGGGCCGATAAATACCCCAATACGCATCTTCATATTGTAAAAGCACTAATTCGCGCGTCTAAGTGGTTAGATGAGAACGATAATGCAAACCGTGTTGCTGCATCAAAAATGATTTCAGCGCCTCACTATGTTGGTGCTGACCAAAAAGTTATCGCAAATTCTATGACAGGTATTTTTGAATATGAAAAAGGTGATGTACGCAAAGAGCCTGATTTTAACGTCTTTTTTCGCTATAACGCGAACTATCCTTACTACTCTGATGCAATTTGGTATTTAACACAAATGCGTCGCTGGGGACAAATCTCAGAAAAAAAACCAGATGCATGGTACTTAGAAACGGCAAAAAAAGTTTTTATGCCAGAAGTTTATAAACAAGCGGTAAAAGACTTAATCGCGGAAGGTAAAATGCCGGCTTCTGATTTTCCAGATACTGAAAAATTAACAGGCATGAGAGCAGCAACAGATACCCAATTTATCGATGGCAAAATATTTGATGCCACAAAACCAAATGACTACCTTAAGCAATTTGAGATCGGGTTAAAAGACGACACGAAAATCTGATCTAGTTGCGCGTAGAATCTTGTAAGTCATGACGTAAAAACATTTGCGTCATGACAGGAGAAATATAATGACTTTTATGCAAGTACTTCTAAAAAAAGTGACATTTGAAAAACAAACGCCTGCCAAATGGCGCAGTATTGTCTTGGCTATTTTAATTCCCTTACTGGGTTTATCAGGCTTTATCAGTTTTTGGCACTTAAGCGCGCCTTACGTTAAAACTTCTTTGGGCGCCTTTCCTGGCCCAGTACAAGTTTATACACAGTGGAATAGCCTGATTGATGAACATACAGCTGAAAAAAAACGAGAAACAGATTTTTATATTCAACAACAAAAAAATCGAGCTGAAATGCTAAAAAAAGACCCTAGTGCTGACGTAAAAGTACGTCTTTTTACTGGCCGCCCAACATTCTTCGATAAAATTCAAACAAGTTTAGTAACTGTTTTATGTGGATTCAGTGTTGCCGTCATCCTTGCTGTACCTATTGGGATATTGATTGGTTTAAGCCAAGGCTTGTATCAGGCTTTTAATCCGCTTATTCAAATTTTCAAACCTGTTTCACCCCTTGCATGGTTACCACTTGTCACGTTAGTGGTAAGCGCGGTGTATGTGACAGAAGATCCTTTATTTTCAAAATCTTTCATTATTTCATTGTTGACTGTAACGCTGTGCTCTATATGGCCGATTATAATTAACACGGCCGTGGGTGTTGCTGGCGTGAGTAAAGATCTCATTAATGTCAGTCGTGTTTTACGATTAGGATGGCTCACACATCTCATTAAAATAGTTTTGCCTTCTTCTATTCCGATGATATTTACAGGATTACGTATTTCCCTTGGTGTAGCTTGGATGGTTTTAATTGCCGCTGAAATGCTCGCTCAAAATCCAGGCCTTGGGAAATTCGTTTGGGATGAATTTCAAAATGGTTCATCTGATTCACTGGGCCGTATTTGTGTTGCCGTCTTAATGATTGGCTTCATTGGATTTGTGCTTGATCGTACTATTTTAATAATACAAATGCGCGTTAATTGGGATAAATCAGCGGTTGTTCGTTAGTAACCTTTAGAGATCTCATAATCGCCTCTTAACTCACCACGTTACACTCAAGAGAATATTATGACGATAACCAATCATCACTTAGAATTAAGCCAAGTTAGCATTCAATTTCCAACAAATCAGGGTTTTTTTTGTGCATTACAGAATGTCAGCCTGAAAATCAAAAAAGGCGAATTTGTTACACTGATTGGTCATTCTGGTTGCGGTAAGTCAACCGTGCTTAATATTGTTGCAGGGCTTTATAAAGCAACAACAGGCGCAGTTGTATTGAACGGTAAAGAAGTAAATGAACCTGGCCCTGAATGCGCCGTTGTCTTTCAAAATCATTCACTTCTGCCTTGGCTTACAGCTTACGAGAATGTGGAATTGGGTGTAAAACAAGCTTTTAAAGGCAAAAAAAATAAAACCGAAATGCGTGAGTGGATTGAGCATAACCTCAAATTAGTTCATATGGATCATGCTATGAATAAACGTCCTGATGAAATTTCAGGGGGTATGAAGCAACGGGTAGGTATTGCACGCGCGCTTGCCATGGAGCCCCAAGTGTTACTCATGGATGAACCCTTTGGCGCACTTGACGCCCTAACGCGGGCTCAATTGCAAGATTCATTAATGGAAATTCAATCAAAACTGGGTAATACCGTTATTATGATTACGCATGATGTAGATGAAGCGGTGCTACTCTCAGATCGCATTGTAATGATGACAAATGGGCCTGCTGCAACAATAGGCGAAATTCTAGATATAAAACTTAGTCATCCGCGTAATCGTCTTTCGCTCGCTGATAATACTGAATACAACCGATATCGCTCGGCAGTGCTACGTTTCTTATATGAAAAGCATGCAAAACCTGCTCTGAATTAAAAAAATATGGCGAAAAAAAAGATCAACTTATTTTTTTATTGCTAAATTGATCTGCCGCCAAAGCCGCTTCAATAAAATCAGCAACCATGCGCCGACCTAAACGTTGCACGCGCGCTTCTAAATTATGCTCTTTTGCGTGCACCAGCTCAGGCACAACAAAACCTAAATCACATAAAAATTGCAACGCTTTACAGTAAGAACCATGCTGCTCCCAATGAGGATTATCAGCAAGAACCCCCCGCATAATAGGGCTTTGTTTTATAGCTTCAAAATAAGCACGATTAAACGCTTCTAAATTTAATTTACTTTTCTTAAAATCATCTTTAGCACCATAAAAAAAGCCACCTTCACCGGTTACTCTTATATCAACATGGTCATCTAAAACAGGAATAAAAGACGGGCCCCACATAATTTTAATAAGATCAAAAAGATAATCTTTTACATCCGAGGGCCGATTATCAATACAAACCAATTTACCCTGATTAGATTGATCCACATAATACATAGCATTAGATTGCTGTAAATCACCATGCATTACAAAACCATTTTTATGAGCAGCTTGATCAGCAGCATGGGCTACTAATAATGTGAGCGGGTTTTTATAACGCTTACCATTAATTTCAACCGTGTCTTGCGTTAAAAGGGTTTCAAGATTAACGCTCACTTCATCACTAAGAGGCAGATTAAACCCAGAAAACTTGTTTGCCGCCAAAGGTTCAGTTACTCTTTTTTCTAAGCGATGCAAATAGCTTTTTTTGAACTCAGCAATACCTTCCTCTTTTGACAAAGGCGCCGTTAAATAAATTTCTTTTTGGTAGTTATACAAGGTTTCTGTTAAGGCGAGTTGAGTATCAACTAATTGCTTAAGCGCTAGTGGTTGTAAAGGTTGATTTTTATTTTCAATTACTTCTGAAAATTGTGTGGCAGGATTGTTTTCGCTATCCACCACTAACTCTTGATCATAACCAACACCGATACGAAGGCACATAGAAGAACCATCTTTGAGCACCTCAGGATTAGGCGCTGTCAATATAAACCGGCTCATTACTTTAGGGCGAGTTGTGGCTGCGAACTCTTTAATTATCTCAGCTTTGCTTTCAAGAATACGCTTTAGGATAGGATGATCCTTAAAGTCTGAAGCAGACTCATAACCTAATAAAATCGCGCCTGCTTTAGCTTCAGCGTCTTGAAGCCGTTCTCTTACAGGCTCAGGATCATGATCCTTATTTAACATTATTTTTCTCAAACGAGAGACAGGACTAACTTCATCTCTTACGCTAAAAACTAAAGCGCCTGAGCCGCCGCCGGCAATAGTTGCTTGTAAATACTCACTACTTTTACGGCGTAAAAAACATTGCCCTTTCTCTGACTGATGAGCGCTCAACTCCTCAGAAAAACGGACTCTTCTATTTGCATCATAATGATAACCCGTCATTCTTACCAAACTAGGCTCTGAACATGCACCTGCACAGCGGCTTAAATCAACCGGAGCAAAATGGCTTGCATCACTCATAGAACGCGCTAAAACTGATGAGGGAGGCATATTAAGCGCAGAGACAGCAGGAGAAATAGGCGACAGGTACATACCTTGATTAAGAGGAAGACCTTCTGTTATTTCTTTTTCTTGTAAAATATTGCGAGAGCTCTCGAGGGAAGCGTTATTAATCATATTGTTTTCTTCTTACTTTAAGGTTAAGTCCATTAACACAGTAGAGTTAGGATTTACACAAAATTGTTCCAGCAAGGCGCACGATGAAGACAGTACAAATCGTACGGCGAAGCATGACAACGAAGCTGGGCAGCTTTGCGTAAGTCCTATTATGCATCCTCGCCCTTAAAAAAAACACAATGCCAAAGAAAAGACACGCTAAAAACAACCCTTATTCTTCATCATTTTTGACAAAAAAGACTTTTATACCCAAAGTACTTGGAATCACGGGGAGGCGGCAAGCAAGTGAACCCCATGAGCATAGAATGAGAATTTTTACCCCTTTACATCGTAAAATTTCTCAATAACTCCATTAAAAAACATTGTTTTTTTATTACACTCTTCTTAATTTAAGATTAGACAAAATTAGGAAGGACGTAAAGTATTTAATGCCTTACAAGGTGGCAGTGCTGGAATTGTCGTTTCGGATCGTTATGGCCGTCATTCCGCATAGCGGCCAATTAAGTCTTTGTAATTATTTTTTATTACAAGAAAAAGACTTAAATTTGCTATTTTTGCGCTTTCACTCGCCTATTTTGATTTCATATTAATCCCATTTATGATCGCTGAAATTCTCTATGACACTCTGTCATTTAAAGCGGAGCTGATAAATGCATCAAAATGAGT
>CAMAPQ010000026.1 GCA_945860125.1 Klebsiella pneumoniae | reverse complement strand
TCATTGAAATGCTGAACAATTGAGAGGTTTGTTCAAAAGTGAGGTTTTTTTTCGTTTTAGTTTCAAATACTTTTTGTCTGAATAGAAGAGGATATGTCATTGAATGGGCCTCCATGCCTGAAAGAAAAAATGAAGGCGCATATTATGTCATACTATGCTGACCTTGCTATATTACGTCATCTTCAATATGAAGTTGCTTTAACGCAGAAAGTGAGCCCTGAAACGCTCATAGCAGAATTACAAAAAGTAGAAGCATCGATTTTTATTCATAAAGAAACACAAGATCGTTATCGCGTCCCCAGCGTATTTTCTCAAACTGCCCAAAAAATTTATCGAGCAGTCGGCTTAAAAAGGTCGCTCGATGCGACGATTTATCAGCCCTAAAACAAGCCTTAAAAAACCAAAAGAATGTAGTGCCTTTTTTTAAAAGGCAATTATAAATCAATACGTTGTCGTTTTGCCTTTATCAAAAAGTGCGGAAGTCAGGAGACTATCCGGCTTTGTTATCGCATTTCATCGTACGATTTGTACTGTCTTCATCACGATGCCTTGCTGGAACAATTCTGCGTAAGCCCTATTATTAAAATACTGGTAATTTTTGGCATAGATTTTGGTTGAGCCTGTGTGGATTAATTGTTAAGCTCTGGGCTCAAATTTGGCTCGAGTATTTCTTGTCTATTGTTTTTACGGGGAGTTTTTGCTTGGCGCATGTTCGTATTTTCAAACATTATGTTCGTACTCCTTATTTATTACTTGGTTTTGTTGAGTTTTGTGTTCTTTATGCCTCGATGATTTTAGGGATTCATATTCGTTTTTTTGATCAGGCTGATCCTTTGGGTTCTCTTGGTTCGCTTGAAGTTAGGGCTGGGACTTTTGCCTTTTTGATGATTACCAGCATGGTTTCTATGGGGGTTTATCACGCAAAACTACAAGAAGGATTTTCTGGTACGTTATTACGAACAGCGGTGAGTTTTCTTTTGGGTGCTACAGCGCTCTCTATGTTGTTTTATGTTTTTCCCCATCTTTATATCGGTCGTGGTGTTGTTGCTATTTCTGCTTTTTTTGCTTTTGTCGCTATTTTATTTGTTCGATATGCGTTTCGTCGTTTAGTCGATCAAGAGAGCCTTAAGCGAAAAGTAGTTATTTTGGGTGCGGGGAAAAAAGCTCAGAATCTTATAGACCATTTAGGTCTTCATTTTGAGCGATCTATTAGTTTAGTGGGCTGCATTAGTCTTTCCGATGATGATAATTATATTGATTCTTCTAAGTCACCTGTTATTTCTCTAAATTCTGCTTCTTTGCTTTCTTTTGTTGAGGATCGTGAAATAGATGAAATTGTTGTGGCGATCGATGATCGAAGGAAAACCTTTGATTTTCATACGCTGTTAGACTGTAAGCTTCGTGGAATTGATGTGGTTGATGTGCTCACTTTTTTTGAAAGAGAAATGGGTCGTGTTGAGGTTGAAATGCTTCATCCTAGTTGGCTTATTTTTTCAGATGGTTTTTCATCTGGTAGCTTTACAGCTTTTTGGGGGCGTTGTTTTGATATTTTGATAAGTGGTTTATTGCTGTTAGTTAGTTGGCCTATCATGCTGGCAACGTTAATTGCAATTAGGGTGGAGGATGGTTTTGATGCGCCTATTTTTTATAAGCAAGAGCGTGTTGGTCTCAATGGTAAGACCTTTTTTGTGTCTAAGTTTAGAAGCATGCGGATTGATGCTGAAAAAGCGGGTCCTCAATGGGCAAAGGAGAACGATGATCGTGTAACACGTGTTGGTCGTTTTATAAGAAAGTGCCGAATTGATGAGCTGCCACAAATTTTTAACGTATTTAGAGGGCATATGGCTTTTGTCGGTCCTCGTCCAGAAAGACCCCAGTTTGTATCCCATCTTGAGAAAAGCATTCCTTTTTATGCTGAGAGGCATCGGGTTAAGCCCGGAATTAGTGGATGGGCACAGTTAAAGTATCCTTATGGTTCATCTGACAAAGATTCCCTTGAAAAGCTCAAGTACGATTTATATTACGTAAAAAATAAAAGTCTACTTTTAGATATTCTTATTATTCTTCAGACAGTTGAAGTTGTCTTATTTGGCAAAGGCGCAAGATAGTTGGCTAATTTTGCGCGCTATTTTATAATGGCACTTGATAACTTGTTAAGCTATCCAGTACTATTAGGCTCCTTATAAAGTGGCTTATTTATTTACCTCTTTTTTAGCGCTAACTATTTTCGGAGAGTTAACGCTTGCTATTTCGGTAAAGTACTAAATAAGCGATTATTCTTTTAATTTGTATATGATTTTTTGATTTTTTCAAGGCAATATAGTTTTTTTGTAGGGGACTTCTGTATATGAATCGTCAGCCTTATTTTTTTCTTTTGGTCGCTTTTGTTTTCTCTATTTTTTCATTAGTGGCCTCAGCAGAGTTTTATGTAAATTCATCTCCTCCACCAGCAGAACCTTTGAAATCTTCGAGTAAAGCAGCTCCCTCTGATGCTGTTAGCGTTGTGCCTTTAAGTGCACCTCTGCCGCCGGTGAGCCAAGAGTCAGCGCCACCCCTTTATAAGCTTGATGAGACCTATAAAATAGGCGTGGATGATGTGTTGCAGGTTAGTGTCTGGAGGAATCCTGATCTTTCAGTCACTGTTCCTGTTAGGCCTGATGGTAAAATCTCCGCACCTTTAATTGGCGATATTTTGGTTGGTGGGCGATCTCCCCAGGATGTCGCAAATCAGATAAAGCGCCATCTTGAGGAATACATTCGTGACCCTCATGTTAGTGTGATTCTCCAAGAGCTTAAAAGTCATGAGTTTTTATCTAGAGTTAGAGTTACAGGTGCGGTTAAAGCCCCCATTTCTGTGCCATTTCGGCAGGGAATGAGTGTGTTAGATTTGGTTTTGGTAGCCGGAGGAGTCAATGAGTTTGCTTCAGAAAATAAAACTAAATTATATAGAAAGCAGGATGGCAAGACGATAAGTATGGATGTGTACTTAAAGGATATTCTGAGAAAGGGTGATCTTGAAACAAACTTTACCTTGCTTCCCGGCGATATTATTACGATTCCTGAAAAGCTATTTTAGCGCGAAGCTTTTATCTGTTTTTGAGTATTTATTGTATTTTTTAATTGTTTTTAGGTGATCAGTCAATGAGCCAGTCTTCTTTTGAGCATATTTTTAGAATGATGATCTATGAGTTGGGTATAAAAAAACGGATTTTTGCCCTTGCATTTGCCTGTGTCAGTATTTTTTTTCTTGTTTTAGGTGTTTTATGGCCAAAGGAATATAGTTCATCCACAATGATATATATCGACAAGGAAAATATTATTGGTTCTTTGCTGGAAGGTAATGCTGTAACAACGAATATTCAAGATAGGGCAAGAATTACGAAGGAGATTTTATTTAGCCGTCGTATTATGGATGAAATATTAAGAACTGGCGCTTGGTCAAAATCTTTTTCAGATCCTGTTGCGATAGAAAGAAAAATTGACGAAATTAAAAAGAAAACTGAAATTGAAGTGGTTGGAGAAAATTTAATTCGCTTTAACTTCTCTGATCGTGCTGCAGATGTTGCTTTTAGAGTTGTGCAAAAATATACCGAGCTTTTTATTTTGGAAAGTGAGAGATCTAAAAGACAGGAAAGCAAAGCTGCCTATGATTTTATAGATAAACAGGTTGAGGCGTATCATAAAAAACTTACTCAGGCTGAGGAAAATCTAAAGAATCTTCGTGAAACTAACCTAGATGCTCGTCCAGAAAGTGAGCAGGAGGTTATGACGCGAATTGCTAAGCTACGATCTGATATGGAGAACGCATCTTTAGGTTTAAAAGAGACTGAGATTGAAAAAGAGTCATTAAGAAAGCAGTTGTCTGGCGAAGCTGAAGTTAATCAAACAATTACTCTATCTGGCGCTTTACGTCAGAGGATTGCTGAAATGCAAGCCCAATTAGAAACTTTAAGATTGAGTTATCATGATAGTTATCCTGATATTGTCAGGCTTAAGCATCAAATTTCTGATTTGGAAGGCAGCTTACAAGACAAGCGCTATTCAAAGCGCAGCTTAAATGATGAAGAAGGTGTCTCAGCTAATCCTATATATGCGGAGCTTAAGAGTAAGCTTTCTAAGACTACTACCGCTATTGAGACTTATAAAGCTAGAGCAGAACAAATTAAAAAGTTTATTTTTTTGGAAATGGATAGGTTAAAACGAATTAATGATGGAGAGACCTATTTATCTGAATTAACAAGAGATTATGAGGTTCATCGTGATATTTATCAGGATCTATTAAAGCGAAGGGAGCGAGCAAGAGTTTCAATGAATTTAGATCTTGAAAATCAAGGCTTAAATTTAAAAGTGCAAGAGCCTGCTCAGCTTCCTATAATACCAAAAGGCATTCGTTTTATTCATTTTGCTGCGCTTGGACCTGTTTTGGGAATACTAATCCCACTTGGCTTTATTTATATTCTTTTAATGTTTGATGGCAAAGTTCGTAACTTACAAGTGTTGTCTGATCAGTATCAGCTACCTATTTTGGGTGTTGTTCCTCATTTATCGTCTGCTTTAGAGCTGCAAAATACAAGGTTATCGTATTTAAAGCTGCTTATTATTTTATTGGTGGTTCTAGTTTTCTACGCGTTGATTGGGTGGCTAAGATTTCAGCGCATTATTTAGCTTTGTCTAGCAACATTATTTTGAATTTACGAGGTTATTACAATGTCTCCTAATCCAAATCGACGCAGAGATGATCTTAAAATTGAAGAGGCCCTTGATACTACTTTGAAGCACGGTTTCTCTTTGTCTGAGGATTCTCAGAATGAAGTGGCTGATTCTTCTATTACCCGTACAGAATCAAGCGATGACTTAAATTCATCATCGAGTCTTATTAAGCAGGATATTTCTAGTCGAAGAGACTTACCTGTCCATCTAAATATCAGTAAGAGTATTAGGCTGATGCAAGAGCCGAGACTTTTTTCTGAGTCTGAGTTAGACGAAAGAAAGATTATTTATCCTGAAATGTCTGACCGAAAAATTATCAATGTATTTAGAGATATTCGCACTAAGCTTTTTCAGATAGCAAGGGGGCAAAACTTTCTCTCTTTGATAATGCCTTCTTGTTCCATGGGCGGTAGTACTTTATTTTCTCTAAATTTAGCCGCTTCTATTGCATTTGATGATAGTAAAACAGCGCTTCTTATAGATTGTAATTTAAGAAACCCTAGCCTACACAAGCTTTTAGATATTGAGCCTGAGTATGGCTTGGTCGATTTTTTAGAAAATGAAGATTTAGATATTGATGAAATCATATATTCTTCTGGTATTCCCAGATTAAGAGTTATTCCTGTTGGTTGCAGAAAAGAAAGTTCTGGTGAGTCTTTTATGTCTTTACGAATGAAAGCATTTCTAGATGTTCTAAAGGCTCGTTATCCTGATAGATATATTATTTTAGATGGTCCTTCTATAGCAGATTCTGCTGATGCTAGAATTTTAGCTGAGCTTTGTGACCTAGCAGTTGTTGTTGTTCCCTATGGAAAATCAACCCCTGCAGAGGTAGTTAGCGCGGCAAATGCTATTGGGAAAGATAAGCTGGCAGGCGTAGTAATGAGCTATGTTTCTTAATTCTAGTTATTAACTTCAAGTAACTTTTCACTGATTATATTTTGAGTAACTAATATGGGTAGGTTCTCCTTTTCTTTATTTTTTTTATTATTTTCCTCTGCTTCTGTTTACGGCTATGAATCTTCTGTTGAAGGTGGCGTTAGTATGTCATATACAGATAATGCGGCTTTTCAGTCTCAGAATAGACAAAATGATTTAATAGTGGAGTTAGGTGGTCGTTATAGATTTTGGGGAGAGTCTAGTTACTCTCGGTTATTGACTGATTTAGGTGCAAGTTATCAGCATTATCTGCAAGATACTTTTGCTAATCAGGTAACTGTCGATGGAATGGTCCAACTAGCAGCTATTATTGCTCCTAAGCAGGTTGAGTGGATATTTGAAGACTATGTAACTGATGTATTTAATAATCCTACTCGTTTATTTCGTCCAACCGATAGATCCAGGCTAAATATTTTTTCTACTGGTCCAACCTTGATGAGTGTTATTAATCCTGCAAATACGATCGTCCTAGATCTTCGTCATGTCATTGTTAATGATGAGGCGGGAATCGATAGCGTGAGAGAAAAAGCAGAGGCAACGCTGGATCACAAATTTTCAGAAGTGTCTGGTTTTAGTTTTGTCCTTTTTGGAGAGCAAGTAAAGTTCGATGCTCAAGAGCAAGGTCTTTTCGGTGTTGTGCAAGATTTTAATAGGTATGAGGCATTTATTATGCCTTATAGAGATAGTCAAAATACTCACTTGGAATTTGATATTGGCGTTACTGAGATTGAAAGACTAGAAGATAATGAAAAGGATTTGCTGGCTAGGTGGGGTGTTAAAGCGACTTATTTCATACCAAAGGTTCGAGAGTTTACTGTTGAGTTAAGTCAGCGTCACTCTGATTCTGTTAATGATCTTATAAGCTCTTCTATAGCTTCTAGTCGTGTTGACTCCAATGGTTTAGTAGTATCCGATCTTTCTTCTTCAGTTAGCAGCTTACAAGATCAGACTGTGTCTTCTTTATCAGTCGAAGATTCTAGTAATGCAATAATAGAGCAAAAGAATGCTGCTATTTCTTTACAATTATTTGGTGATATTGTTGATTTTTATTCAACTGCTTATGTTGAGAGAAGGACTGTGAATGATTTGTTTTATGCCAATGGTCAGGATCGTTTGCGCAGAGGGATTGATTTTGCTTTTGGAAAGAGAGTAAGCCCTCGTTTAGATTTTTCATTGGGTATTTTTACCTCTAAATCTTTGTTTGATGATCGTGATACAGGTGTCGAGTATTTGCAAAGCTATGTGACTCGAATGACTTATCTTGTTGCTCGTCGAGTTGAATTTTCCGGTCAGATTTCTAGAGACATCCGTAAGGATGTGGCAGATAGTTTTGAACAGAATGCTGAAGAGAATCGGATTATGTTTTCTCTTTATTATTTGCCAAAGTCTTAGTTTTTCTTTATCTCATTTTAATCTTTTAATTCAATTTGCGAGTATATCGGATTGTTGCGTAGCCTAGTAGTTCATCTTTCTCGTTATTCTTCTGCAAATTTTTTATTGATGATTGCTGGATTGGCCTCTTTTCCTTTTCTTACCCGTATGCTTACGCTAGAAGAGTATGGGTATCTAAGCTTAATTGGCGCGACATTAACTGTGTCAGTTGGTTTGGGTAAGTCTGGTTTGCAGCATTCTGCCGTTAGATTTTATGCTGAATCAAAAAATGATTGGGCGCATCACATATCTTTCATTAATACCACTCTGCTTGGTATTGCTGTTTTAGGTGTCATAGTATCTTTTTGTTTATATTTTTTTGGCTTTTTTATCTATTCTGACTTTTGGAATCAGCCTATTTTATCTTCTACTTTATTCTCTGTAGCGGCGTTGGTTTTTATACGGGTATTAGATAGTGGGCTTATTAATATATTCAGAGCTGAAGAAAGTAGTGGTTTTGTGAGCATTTACCAAGTTTTAAAAAGATACTTAACCTTGGGCACTGTCGTATTATTTTTTTTGTTTTATTACTCTACCCTTAGTTCGTTTTATACTATTCACTTAGTTATAGAGTTAACGCTAGTCATTTTTTTATTATATAAACTTTTAATTAAGTATCGCCTCTCTATTAAGTTTTTTAATTTTGATATGTTTAAATCAATGATGTTGTACGGTTTACCTATGTTGGGTTATGAGTTATTCGGTACGGTCTTAAATTTGGGAGATCGATATATATTGCAATTTTTAAAAGGGGCTGAGAGTGTTGGTATATATTCTGCAAGTTATAATCTATGCGAGTATGCACAAAATGTAATTGTTGCTGCGATTAGTTCTGCTATTTTACCAATGTATCTTCGTATATGGGTGGAAGATGGCGCGGAGAAAACAAAAGAATTTTTAGAGCAATCTCTTCATGTATTTATTATTTTAGGTTTTCCTATTATTGCTGGGCTGAGCGCAGTAGGTGTAGAGTTAATTACTTTATTGGCTTCTGACTTATATCTGCCTGGCGTAAAAATTATTCCTTATATTATTGCAAGCATGGTTTTTCAAGGTGGTGCAATTATATTTGCTGCTGGGTTATATATTAGCAAGCAAAGTGCTTCGCTTATGAAAATGATGTTTTTTACCGCACTGCTTAATATTGCTCTTAATTTTTTATTAATCCCTCATTTTAATATTGAGGGTGCTGCAATAGCGACATTGATCAGTTTTGTTGGCATGGGCATTTTCAGCTATTTTTATGCGGCCAAAATTATTCGTATTGCTATTCCTGTTGTCCTTTGTTTAAAGATTGGATTGATTTCATTATTAATGTACCTTGTAATTTCTAATATACAGCTTGATGGTATTTTATTAACGCTATTAACCAAGCTTGCCGTTGGTGTGCTTATTTACATAGCATTAGTTTTGTTTTTTGATTCTAAGTCTAGGCTGCTTTTATCTAGAGTTAAAAATAAAATAGTTTTTTAATTTTTCTGAGATTTTGTCTGATTATGAGATTTATATGAAGTTCAATGATTTTAGTTATGTTAACTCTGAAAATAATAAACTGAGAAATAATGCAGATTTTTTAAGTTCTTCTTGGGCGGGTAAAAAGCTTAAATCAGTTCTATATTTTTTGGCAATACCTGTGATTTTTCTTTTATTTCCAACGGTCTTAGGGTTAGGGTTGCCTAAAATATTGATGTATATATTTGTTGTAATATACGGTTTAATTTTGGCTTTTAAGAGTTTTCGTGATCCTGAGTATTTATTGGCAATATTTATTTTATACATGCCTTTGTCAAAGATGATTCCGGTGTCTTTGTTGCCAAATATTAACGGTACAAATATTCTTCTTTTATTGTGTTTTTTAGCTTGGGCTATTGATGCTAACCAGAATAATAAGCCAATGTTTAGAGCTTATCCTATGACTTTACTAATGTCTATATGGGGTGGGATAACTTGTTTTTCTGGAGTGACAGCTCTTGTTTCAGGTGGTATTTCGCATACAACAAAATATATTCTTGATTATAAAGCATGGGTAGATCATTTTTTTGTTTTTTTTATCTTTATCAATCTTATTAAAGATGGAAATATGGCAAGAAGGATCGTTATATATTTAATGATTGGTACTTTTGCTGTTTTTTTATTTGGAGTTGAAGAATGGCTTGAGAAAGCTGGTAGATCTAGTATTGAAAAATCTAGAGTATTAGGTCCTCAATTGCAGCCGAATGATTTTGGTGCTTTCTTGGCATATAATGCTGGGCCTTTTATCGGTATTTTTTTGTTATTTTGGCGAAAGGTAAAATTTTGGTCTCTACTGCCATTTTTTATTTTGTTGTTAAAGTTATTGCTTGTTACTTTTTCTAGAGGGGCAATGTTAGGGTTTTTAGCTGGGGGAGCACTTGCTCTATGGACAAGAGGTATATCCTATATTTTTCTTGTGATTTCTTTTTCTATTGCTATTTTTTTGTTTTTCCCTCAGGTTTTACCTGATTCTGCAATTGCACGATTTAAGCAAACCCAATCTAATGATCCGGGAACAACCCAGAAATTAGATAAAAGTTCTCAACATAGATTGATTCTTTGGAATGCAGCTATAGATATGACGCTTGAAAGCCCATTGCTTGGTAAAGGGTTTAAGCGTTTTGCTGAAATAAAGGGGCAGTATACTTTACAGTCAGTTGATGAAAGCGATACACATAATATGTTCCTATATGTTTCGTCACAGATGGGAATTCCAGCTTTACTTTTGATGTTAATTATTATTTTTAGGATATACTTTCTTGGCCGGACTCTCTATAGAAATCATTCTGATTTATTTGCCAAAGCGATTGGTATTGGCGGGGTATCTATTGCTATTTCTCTAGCAGTAGTTAATCTTTTTGGCTCAAGAATAATTGGTATTAATACAGTAGGTTATGTTTGGATATATTTGGCTGTCATGAGTCATATTTTTCTTGAGATAAAACCTTCCTTTTCTAAGGAGAAACTACATGGAACTGATTCCTGATGATATGGTACGGATAGCTTTTGAAAAAGCTCAGATAGATGTAAAGTTTCTTAAAAAAAGGCCTGCCAATCAGCAGTTAGCAATGTTGTATGGTTATTTTAAGCAGGCTATTAGCGGTAATATTCAAGGTAATAGACCGGGCTTTTTTGATGTAGTTGGCCGTCATAAGTACGATGCTTGGAAAAAATGTGAGTCAATGTCTCAAGAGCAGTCTATGCAGAGCTATGTTGATTTAGTTCATGTATTACTTTCTGATCCTCGTTTGACCGATATAGAATAATAGAGTCATATGGATTTGATAACTAGTGATTCATACAATTTTAAGTTAGATTTACGTGATTTACCTTGTCCTTTACCACTTCTCAAGACTAAATTATGTTTAAAAGGCTTGCTGAGCGGGCATGTTTTATATGTTGTTACCACTGGTGGTTCTAGTTTTCGTGATTTTTCAATCTATCTTGGTACTGTTGGTTATACTCTGCAAACTTATAAATGTGTTGATTCTGTACACCATTTCCTAATTAAAAAATAAATACGCCATAGAGATCTTTATGTTTCAATTTTTGGCTGGCTGGTTTAAAAGATATTTTTCTAATGAGGAGGCTTTGGTTGTTTTTTTTCTTTTGGTTTTATGCAGTTTAACAATAGGATTTTTTGGGAAAGTATTAGCACCTGTTTTTACTGCAATAATTCTTGCTTATCTTCTTCAAGGATTAGTTGCTCATTTAATAAAATATGCAGTTCCTGAAAGACTAGCTGTTATTTTAGTTTTTACCTTATTCATAAGTTTATTATTTGCTCTTATGATCTTGATATTGCCTTTATCTTGGGGGCAGCTTGTCAATTTGCTAAATGAACAGTTGCCAAGATTATTTGTGGAAGGGCAGAGTATTCTGTCTTTACTTGAAGAAAAATTTCCTGATTATATTACGCCTGATCAGACTACTATTTGGATTGAAACCTTTAAGCTAAAGATAACAGATTATGTTCAAAGTTTACTGTCGCACTCATTTTCTGGTATTTCAAATTTAGTAGAGTGGATAATCTTTTTAGTTGTTGTACCTGTTTTAGTTTTTTTTATTCTTAAGGATAAAAAAACATTAATTGATGCTCTTATTAAGTATTTGCCTAAAAATCGCCCTGTTATGATGCAGATTTGGCAAGAAATGAGTATGCAAATCGCTAATTATGTTAGAGGAAAATTTGTTGAGATTGTCATTTTAGGTATGACGGTCTATATCTCTTTTGTGATTTTAGGAATCAAGTATGCAGCCTTATTGGCCCTACTAGTTGGTCTTTCTGCTGTTATACCTTATATAGGTGCTGTAGTTGTTACAGTCCCTGTTATTATGCTGACTTACTTTCAGTTTGGTTTGGGATCCGATTTTGTTGCTGTTATGATTGTTTTTGGGATTATACAAGCTTTGGATGGATATGTGCTTGTCCCTCTTCTTTTTTCTGAAGCTGTAAATCTTCATCCTGTTTTTATTATCGTAGCTGTTTTATTTTTTGGTGGAATTTGGGGATTTTGGGGTGTTTTTTTTGCGATTCCCTTGGCAACTTTTATTAAGGCTATTTTTAACGCGTGGCCTAGCGATACCTGAGGGTTGTCGTCAATGCTTGCTCTAAATCTCTTTTGATATCATCAATATGCTCAAGTCCCACTGAAATTCTAATTAAGCCATCTGATATCCCTGCTTGGTTTTTTTCCTCTTGCGATAGTCTTCCATGCGTTGTGCTTGCTGGGTGAGTAATGGTTGATTTTACATCGCCTAAGTTTGCAGTGATAGATAACATTTTTATGTTATCTATCACTGACCAGGCTGACTTTTGACCGCCATATACTTCAAATGAAAGAATTCCACTCATTCCTGATTGCTGTTTTTGTGCTAGGCCATGCTGAGAATGGCTTTTAAGGCCTGCATAGAATATATTTTTAATAAGTGGATTGCTTTCAAGCCACTCTGCAAGCGATTGAGCATTTTGGCTATGTTTTTCCATTCTTAAAGAGAGTGTTTCTAAACCCTTTAAAGTAATCCAGGCATTAAATGGACTCATGCAAGGACCACATGTTCGTATGACGCCGGCAACTTCTTTCATTAGTTCATAGCTACCAACAATAGCACCGCCAATACTTCTTCCTTGTCCATCGAGATATTTAGTTGCTGAATGAACAATTAAGTCTGCACCAAGTAATAGAGGCTTTTGCAGTACAGGGGTGCAAATACAATTATCAACGACTAGTTTTGCACCTACTGTTTTTGCTAGTTTAGAAAGAAAGTCAAGATCTGCAATTTCATTTAGAGGATTAGAGGGCGTCTCAACAAATAGTAATTTGGTTTTTTTATTAACAGACTTTTTCCAACCCTCAAAATCATTTTGATTCACTAAATGAATGCCAATGCCGAATTTTTTTAAGTATTTTTCAAAAAGTATAAGTGTAGTGCCAAACAAGCTTTTCGAAGCAACTAGCTCATCTCCTGATTTTAAAAAAGCAAGTGCAATTGTTAAAATGGCAGCCATGCCTGATGCTGTCGCTATAGCGCAATCACCGTGTTCTAAAGCAGCTAATCTTGTTTCAAATGAATTTACCGTTGGGTTAGTAAAGCGTGAGTATATATTTCCTTGGCTTTCACCAGAAAAACGCTGAGCAGCTTGTTCAGCAGAGTTAAATACAAAGCTAGATGTTGCAAATATTGGCTCGCTATGTGACTGCTCGTTAGTTTGCAGTTGACCTTTTCGAATAGCCAAGGTTTCTGCGCGTGCATGCTCAAGAAAAGACTCAATATTCATAGTACTTCCATATATTAATAAATTGGCATGTAATAATATCTTGGCTACTTTTTTTCATTAGCAACTCTAAATCTACGAATGATTTCAGTTGGCAGTATTTCTGGTGACTGACTAGCTTTTATTTTTTTTTCTTCAAAAATCCCTGACATTTTACTTAAAATGTCAGTAGATAATTTCTTGCCTAGCTCAACACCCCATTGATCAAAGGGGTTGATATCCCATATCACGCTTTGCGTAAAAACACGGTGCTCATAGAGAGCAATAAGGGAGCCTAGCGCCTCTGGATCAACTTGAGGGATAACAATAAGCGTGTGCGGCCTATTGCCCGGAACTACTTGTTGTCTCACTAATTGATTGTAACTTTCTTCTGTAAGTTGGCCGTAATCTAAGGATTGCCTAACATTTTCTTCGTGTCGCCCAATAAGCATCGCTTGTGATTGACCAAGACAGCTGGCAACTAAATGTTTTTGTAGGTTGCCATCAAAATCATTCTTTAGTGGCAAAATAAAATCAACAGAAAAAAATGGTGTTCCTTGATGTATTAGTTGGTGGAAAGAATGCTGGCTATTTGTTCCTACATTCCCCCATATAACGGGACATGTCATGTAACTAACCAAGTGTCCTTCTTGAGAAACGCGTTTACCATTGCTTTCCATCATTAGCTGTTGGAGGTAATCAGGAAAAGACCTAAGCGAAGACGCGTAAGGAATAATCGCCTGTGATTGTGCGCCAAGAAAGTTAGTATTCCATATATCAATAAGAGCAAGAATAATTGCTGGATTTTGTAAGTCTGATTTATTTTTGACTCGTTCATCAAGGATAAATCCACCTCTCAGAAAATGAGTAAAATGAATCTCACCAATAGCAAGTAATACGCTTAATCCCATTGCCGACCAAACAGAATAGCGTCCACCAACCCAGTCCCAAACTGGAAAGATGCTATCTTCGGCAATGCCAAGACTCATTGCTTTTGATATATTTGCTGTTACAGCAACGAAATGCTTTTTAGTTGCGCTCTCTCCTAAGTTGATTTTTATCCAATTTAGTGCGATTTCTGCATTTTTCAATGTTTCCATTGTGGAAAAAGATTTGCTTGAAACAATAAAAAGTGTCTCATCTGCTCTAAGGCATGGTAATAGTAGATGAATTTCCGAAGCATCAATATTTGAAATAAAATGGATTTTGCAGTGGGGGAGGTGATAAGGTTTTAGTGCTTCAACTAATAACTTTGGACCTAAATCAGAGCCACCTATGCCTATATTGACAATATGACTTATTTTTTTGCCTGTCGCCCCTAAAATAGTTTCTTTATGTATGCCTTGAGTGAATTGAAGTAGTTTGAGCCAAGTGTGCTCTATTACTTTTTTGTTAAGTGTTTCTTCATTAAATAGAAAGCTTCGCAAAGTATGATGTAAAGCAGCCCTCTTTTCGGAGATATTTACATTGCCACCTGAAAAAAGAGCCTCAAATTTTGCATCAATACCGCTTTCTTCTGCTAACTCTAGCAATAGGTTTAAGGCATGTTCATCGATGAGCTGCCTGGAATAGTCTATATGTAAAGGACCGGCATCAATTGAAAAGTGGCTAGATCGATCAGGTAGTTTTTCAAACAGGCTCAGTACTGAGCATTTTTTTATATGCTCAGCATGATTTTTAAGCTTTGACCAGAGGAGCTGTTTCTTTTTGTTCCAGCCAGAGATAGGCGTCTGTATTTCAGTATCACCGAAAAAATTCAATGAGAACTCCTTTTTTTAGCAGAATTTAAACTTGATAGAAATCACGATACCAATCAACAAATTGTTTTACGCCATTTTCAATAGAGGTGCTGGGGCGGTAGTTCATGTCTTTCACAAGAGCATCAACATCTGCATAGGTGTCTGGAACATCACCTGGCTGCAGGGGAAGTAATTCTTTCTGTGCTTTTTTACCTATGCAATCCTCTAGTACCTCAATATAGCGCAATAGTTCAACGGGTTGATTATTGCCGATATTATAAAGCCTATAAGGTGCGCAGCTTGTAGCAGAGTCTGGATTGCTGCCATTCCATTCTGGGTTAGGTTCTGCAATATGATCAAGTGTACGTATAATGCCTTCAACAATATCATCTATAAAAGTAAAGTCGCGCTTATGTCGGCCATAGTTAAAGACAGAGATAGGCTTGCCTTCTATAATATTTTTTGTAAATAAAAATAAAGACATATCTGGGCGACCCCAAGGTCCATATACTGTGAAAAATCTTAAACCTGTTGTTGGCAGCCTATAAAGATGGCTATATGTGTGCGCCATTAATTCATTGGCTTTCTTTGTTGCCGCATAAAGGCTAACAGGGTGATCAACATTATGGTGAACGGAGAAAGGCATGTCCGTGTTTAATCCATATACAGAACTACTTGAAGCGTACACTAAGTTTTCTACCTGATGATGTCTGCACCCTTCTAGAATATTCATAAAGCCAACGATATTTGCATCAATATAGGCGTACGGGTTAATTAGAGAATAACGAACGCCCGCTTGAGCTGCTAAGTTTACAACTCTATGTGGTTGGTGCTCTTTAAAGACACCCATTACTTTATCCCTATCTTCTAACGAGCAGCGCACATCAGTAAACTTATCATAAGCTTTTACACGATTGAGTCGTGCTATTTTTAAGTTGACGTCATAATAATCATTTAGATTATCAATACCGATAACTTCATCTCCTCGCTCGAGTAATCGAATGGCTAAGCGTGAGCCAATAAACCCTGCTGTTCCTGTTATTAATACCTTCATAAAGACTCCAGAAATAGTTAATTGTAAAATATATTTATTGAAATATTATAATCGTCCATCAACTTGATCAGCACTAAATACTGATTTTACGTCATATAAAACATGAGTCTCTTTTGCAAATGTTCGAATATTTTGTATCCCTAATTCAATAAACTGTCGATGCGCAACGCAAAGAATAATCGCGTCATAATGATTAGGCTCGGGCGATTTGACAACTTTCAGGCCATATTCATGGTAAGCATCCTCGATGCTAATCCAAGGATCAAAAATATCAACGTTAGCGTGATAGCTTTTAAATTCATTGATAACATCCACTACTTTTGTATTTCGTATGTCGGGGCAGTTTTCTTTAAAGCTCAAACCCAAGACTAATATATTCGAGCCAACCACTTGAATTTTCTTGCGGGTCATGAGTTTAACAACCTGTTCTGCTATATATTCGCCCATACGGTCATTTATTCTTCTGCCTGCCAATATTACTTCTGGGTGATATCCTACTTCTTGCGCCTTATGAGTTAGGTAATAAGGGTCAACACCTATGCAGTGGCCACCCACAAGACCAGGACGAAAAGGCAGAAAATTCCACTTCGTTCCTGCTGCTTCAAGTACTTCTAAGGTGTCAATACCAAGACGATGAAATAGAATTGATAACTCATTAATCAGTGCAATATTCAGATCGCGCTGGGTATTCTCAATGACCTTAGCCGCTTCTGCGACTTTAATTGAGCTAGCGCGAAAGGTGCCTGCTGTAATTATGCTTGCATAAAGGTTGTCTACTTTTTCTAGTGTTGCTTGGTTTGAGCCTGATGTGACTTTTTTAATTGATGGCAATCTATGTTGAAAATCTCCTGGATTAATTCTTTCAGGGCTATAACCGACAAAGAAATCAATATTAAATTTCAAACCTGATTGTTTCTCAAGAACAGGGATGCACACTTCCTCTGTTGCGCCAGGATAAACAGTTGATTCGTATACTACAATGTCATTTTTCTTTAGTGTATGACCTATCATTTTACTGGCTGAGATTAGCGGCGTGAGATCGGGTCTTTTATACGTATCGATAGGAGTAGGAACCGTCACAATATAGGTATTGCAAGCAGCAATATCTTCAACTGTAGATGTAAAATGTAAGTGTGGGCAACGCTTTAACTCTTCTTCCGTTACTTCTAAGGTTTCATCATATCCTCTAGAAAGAGCTTTAATTCGTTCATTTTTAATGTCAAATCCTACTGTCGGGTATTTTTTTCCAAACTCAACGGCAAGAGGAAGACCTACATAGCCAAGTCCAATAATTGCAATTTTATAATGTGTATTCATTAGATTAACTCCGTTAGTTAGGAAAATAGCTGCCATAAATAAAGGGATTAAACGATGATGGCTCTATGTCATGGTTTTGCAAAATTAAAGTTAGCGCGTCATTTTAGACGAGTATTAAGTGGATATGAAGATGAGCTTTCCCAATTATAAACATAGCCTTCTGAAAAAAAAACAGTCGAGCCTCCGTAGTGCCATACACTTCCCGCTATTTCACTAGGTGCGCCTTGTACTCTAAGAACTTGATCGGCAGTATCCCCAAAAGTAAAAGAGTTTGAGCTATTTAATGCCTTAATAACTGCTTCATCTTCGATAACTGATTGCTGATGCTCATAATAAGTAGAGATATTACTGTCCTTTTGTGAGTTGAGGCGATCAATTTCAGCGGACTCTTCACGAATTTCTTTAATATTTCTGATCGAAACAATTTGATGGTCAGCATGATTAAAGGCGAAAAGGTACCAGATAAAAAGAGTGAGTGCAAAAATTAAGGAGAAAATAATAAGACCTAAAAATGCATTATTTTGCCACATTGGTGGCGGCTTCATTTTTGGTTGCTGGATACTAAAAAAAGTCTGCTCTAGATTATCGTTGCTTTTTGCTGAAAAAGAAAAAGTATTTTTATGTGTAATTGATTCTATATTCATCCTTTTTTTAGGGAGTTCACCGTATGTTTTATAGTAAGAGGTAAGTTTTTGATAGGCATCATTTATTTCAAAAAAAACCTGTTTTGCTTTCTCTTTTTCATTCAACTCTTCAAAACGGTCTGGGTGATTCGCTTGGGCCATGCTTTTGAACGCACGACGAACATCTTGCCATTGAGCGTCTGGCTGTAAGTGCAGCGTGTCGTAGTATTTTTGAAAATCAATTGATTTATGTTTCATTCATTCGCTAGCGAGCTCAAAGGGGTGACTCCCGAAGGATTTTTAATTAGTAACTCTAATTGTATTATAGAGGAAAGGATTTAAGTGATATTTCTTCTTTCATATTTATCTCAACATAGCTCACAATTTTATGCCAGTCACTGAGTACCCAGCGAGATAAGATCTCATTACGTATTTTATATTCATGTTTTTTTGGCTTATGTGTATGCCCATGAATCATATTTTTAACATTGTAATGAGTGCATACTTCTAAAACGCTTTGCTCTGTAACATCAAGCACGTTTTGATTTTTTGTTTGGTTAGATTGGATGCTGGCTTCTCTCAGGTGCTTTGCAATATTGAGGCGCTCGTGAAGAGGTTTAAGCAGGAAATTTTTTTGCCAAGCTAATTCACGCACAGTGAGCCTAAAGGATTGGTATTCTTTATCTTCTGTACAAAGAAGATCGCCATGCATCATTAGGATGTTGCCTTTTTTTAAAGGCAGAAGATAAATATCTTCAATTAGCGTACAGCCTATTTGTTCGCATAAAGTTGTTCCTATAAGGAAATCACGATTTCCTCGCATCAAAAATATATTTGTTCCAGACTTTATTAGTTTTTGTAGGGCCAGAATAATTTTTTTTATCCATTCTGGTTGATAGTCATCGCCAATCCAAGCCTCAAAAAAATCGCCAAGAATATAGAGCTTCTCCGCTTTTTTAAGGCAGATTTCATCTAAAAAACGTTGAAAGCCATTAGAAACAAAATCACTCTCACTGTCTAAATGAAGATCAGAAATAATGATAATGCTCATTGCTTAAAACCAACCCCGGATAACTTCCACCAGGCTTTTTTTAGGCTCTTTTTCTCTGCTAAATTCATTTTTTACCGGGTAGTGGTTAGGGTCAAATTCCTCTTTGTTAGCATTTTGGTCTGATTGGTTTAGCCTCTGGTTGATTAATTTAAGATCATCCTCGCTGAGGATGCCTGTTACTCTTTTTAGCTTTAATGCGTCCAATATAAAATCATATTTCGCATTAGAAAAATCTTTTTGAGCGCTATAAAGATCTTTTTGGCTCACAGCAAGATCACTGGCATTTTTAATGCCTTGCTCATAACCGCGAACAATAGACTGGTAAGCCCTTTGATTCGACATAACTGCAGATTGTTGCGCTTTAACCTGTGTAACGGTATTAACAACATTTCTAAATAAAATCTGTGTGTTTGTAATCACATCTTGATAAACATTCTCTTTAATAAATTCTGCCTGCTTCATTTGATGTTTTGCTTGTTTTGCAGTGGCGTAATTATATCCACCGGTAAAGATAGGCACGTTGAGATTCACACCAGCTGACGTATAGTTTGTTGAGCCTTGATTAAGCGTTGCGGTGCTGCCATCTGATTCTGTTTGATTATATGAAGCAAAGAAATCCACTGTTGGTGCATGTAAGGATTTCTTAGATTGATGGTTATGATTGGCCGCAGCAATGCCAAGTGTCGCAATTTTCAGTTCAGGACTATTTTGTTTGGCAATATTGACCCATTCTTGGGCAGTGCTTGGTCTTGGTAACTCAATAGGTAAATCATCTGGGAGTGCTGCTATTTGAATACCGGGAATTTGCGTCATTTTTTCTAGCATATTAACCGCATTCGATAGCATATTTTCCGCTGTTATTTTATAAGCATAAGAAATATCGTGCAGGGCTTGTATTTGATAAACGTCTGAACTGTTCAGTAATCCTTTTTCATAACGACGTTGTACCCCATTCAGTTGCGCTTGTGTGTTTTCTTCTTGCTGTGAAGCATATAAGTAGGCTTGATTAGCACGTAAAACATTAAAGTAAGCTTCGCTTGTGCGTAGGATTAAGTCTTGCAAAGCTCTTTCTCTTTCTTTTTTAGCTTGTTCTGATATAGCTTCTGAGCCTTTATATTGATACCACCTATCAAGCCTAACAATAGGTTGAACAATGCTAACGTTATAGCTAGTGCTAGAGAATGAGGACGATGATTCTTCTGGTGCGGCTAAGCAGTTTAGTGCTGTGATTGCCGTGCCAATATTAACTGAGTCACTCGCGTTAAGTTGGCAGGAAGCTAGTTTATCGGCATCTAGGGAAAACGAAGCTGAAGTACCTGTGTAACGATTATTGCTCTGTGTTATACCCGCCTGAACTTGCGGTAATAAACCTGCTCTAGCAATATTTTTTGATTCTGCTTTTGCAAAATAACCTTCTTCTTCTTGTGCCCACTGCGGATCATTTTTTTGTGTGGCTTGATAAACATCGAGCAGATCATACGTTTGAGCTAAAGCACTATTATTAAAGCATGTCGTTATGAATAAAAACGCAGAGCATGTGAAAACGGCCGAAGATAAAATACGCGGTGTTGCTAGATTTTTATATCTCATTTTATTTTAAGCTCCAATAGTATTATTTTTAAGCGAAGGGTAAAAATTCCATACTTAAGAATTCTCTTAATATTCTAAATAGACTGTACGCATCGCGTGTGCCTGCCATCTCGCGTATTGAATGCATTCCTAGTTGTGGAATGCCAATATCAATTGTTTTAATGCCAAGTCTTGTTGCCGAGACAGGACCAATGGTTGTTCCGCAAGCTAAATCATTGCGCATAACAAATGGCTGGATATTTTCATTAATTGAATTTGCAATATAACGAATAACTGAAGCTGTTTCGCTGCTGGTTGCATAACGTTGTTTTGCATTAAATTTAACAACGGGACCATGATTCATGATGGGAGCATGAAGATCATCATGTCGATCAGTAAAGTTTGGATGCAAAGCATGTGCGCCATCTATTGAGATAAGCATTGATCGTGCGATGCAACGAGCAAAACCTTCTTCGCTGTGAGTGAGTCTTTTTATAATTGACTCTAAAAAGGAACTTGCAGCGCCAGCGGCTGATTCGCTGCCCACTTCTTCATGATTATAGCAAGCTAGAATCGTAGGGACATGGCGCGCGCTTTGTAACATACTCATTAAGCCGGTATAACAACTAATGAGATTGTCTATTCTTGCGCTGACAATAAACTCCTCATTAAACCCTGAGAGGCTAGGTGGTTGGGTATCATAAAAATACAGATCATAATCGAGTACTTCAATCGCTTGAGTTGCACCATTATTAATTTGATTTAAGAGAAGACTTTTAAAGTTGGGCTGTTTATTTTTCTGGCTCTGTAACAATATAGGTGACAGTTGTGTTTGCTCATTGATGCAATGCTTTTTATTAGTTTCTCTATCCATATGAATGGCAAGATTTGGAATAAAGGCGATGGGTCGCTCAAAGTTAACTAAAGTTGATGCAATTTGGTAGTTTTCATCTAGATAATGTACGCGTCCTGCGATGGATAAATCACGATCAAACCATGTGCGTAAAATAACGCCACCATAAACTTCAACGCCTAGTTGCCAGTGGCTATTTTTGTATATTTCTGGATTTGGTTTCACTTTAAGTGCGGGGCTATCAGTATGAGCGCCCATTATTCTAAAGCCGTGATCCACAAAACTAATGTCACCAGTTGTAAAAGAAATAAGAGATGAGTCGTCACGAATCACATAGTAGCCATTATCAGCTTCAAGATCCCAAGGGTTTTCTTCGTATAACCTATGAAAGCCTGATTGATTTAATGCGTCAGCAATTGTTTGAGTTGCATGAAAGGGGGTAGGAGAGGCGTGTAAAAAACTTAAAAGTCCTTGTAAGAAATGTTCTGTGTTCATCAATGAGCCTTAAAAAGAGGTTAGCTTTATATCTTTCTATCAGATTATTTAATGTCATGTGACATATCCCAGTATCAGTAAATTAAATAATGGCTTTAGACCACTTACTTGTCTTGTATATGAGTCTGTGTATTTTGCCACAGAAATAAATAATCGTCGAAAAGTAAAATGAAATTGTTTTACCTTAAACTAGGATAACAAACTTTTAAAAAGTCTATTTTTTATTTTGCTTAGTGTTTATTGTTTTATTTTATTATTGAAGGAATTGCAATTTATTAAGATCTTCTAATATGATGGGATCATTGGTATACAAGTGAGCTACTAAGTGGCATTGAGATTTTAATTATCTTAGGAGTTTGGGCATGGAAGATTTAAAGAAATCAAGTGTGAGTGATGTTGTAAAGATTCACATTGAAATGGATAGATTTGATATTACCTTTGCTGGGCTTTCTCAATTTTGGGAGTTAGGAGAAGCGCCGTATTCTCGTAAGGTGAAAGGTGAAGAGTTGGATATGCTTGGCTTGCCTCAGGAAGTCGTTATGGCTTTGCGTCGCTCTATTGTCGCTACTTCAGAATTAACACGTTTATTGCAGCAGGCTCTGAAATCCAATATCAAAAAAATAGCTATTATTATCTGCGCGGATCACATTGCATTGAGCATTGTTTTGTTCAAACTTAATAAGAAATCAATTAGCCTTGTATATAAGGCTCCTGAAGATTTATTGGTTGTTCAGATTGAAAGAGCGGGATCTTATGAGTTACTGCCAACAGAATTTGAAAAATATTTTGAGGAAATTTGCTTTGGGCGATATGGTTTATTACAGCGAATGTTAAAGCAAATGATATGGCCTAACGTTAGCTTGGACAGTAAGCAATACCAAAAAAGTCATCGTGAGAGTGCCTAAAGCACGCCCTTCTTATTCTATATACAAGCAAGCATAATAAAGAAGTAGGCATAAAAAAGGCCCGCGCTCTGGGGGAGAGAGCAGGCCAAGACCAACAGGAGTTCAAATACAGTACACGTTACACGCGCCAGACTTTCAATCCTTTTTTCACCTTGCTTATAACTTGCATGCTCACGCATTAAGCCCGCTCGGATAAACATAATTATTATGTATAAATTGATTTATGCAAATCTGATCAGGGGTTTTTTATGTTTTTTTTATGAGAGTCACTTTTTTATTCTTTTTCTTGTCCTTTTTGCAATTTTTTCCCTAGTTTTTGATATAACTTTGTAACGGTGGTTATTTTTTGATCTTGCCTGAGAGTATCATCTGTTATCTGCTCATTTAGAATAAGCTCGTCATTTTGTATTGATGGTGCGTATTGTTCTTCTGTTTTGCTAAAGGAATCAAGTTGACTTTGATCCCCATCTGAACGAGCCATGTAATATTTGGCTTCTTCGTGTGTAAGATGGCCGCTACCTTTCCAGGGTAAAAGTCGATAATCAGCATGAAAAGTGAAGTCAACAAAGGGATATTTAATAATCTCAAAGTAGGGTGACACATCAAAATCTTTAGGCACGCATAGTTTTGGGTTTCTTCTAAAGAGTTGAATGCCTTCTGTCGAGTCTGTTTTTTTGACAAGTGGCAAAATAGGAAATTGTACAAAATCAAATGCTTCAGCAATCATTGTCGAGCAAACTGTTTTAGTCGATCTGCCGGCATTATGTCCAAATAAACTTGACCGCCAGCGTCTTGGTAGTAAAAACCATGGGAATAAAAATCTTGCAAGATCAATAATTTGTCTTACATCATATTCTGCACCTAAGCGACTTACAGCATAACGAATGACCTGCTGTGCATCTTTATAAGATAAGTTTTTAGGCCGGCAAATGCGAATATGATCATCTTTATACGCAGTCAGTGCGTTAGTCAGTGTGCCTTTTCCTAATAGGCTTTCGATCATAAATTGAGCATCCGGTGTTTCTTTTAGATAAAGAGCGGCTGTTTCTCTTACGATAGGATCCTCAATATCATGCAGTTTGCCGATATAAAGGGCGGCATGTGTCCAAGGGCTGGTTGTGATCCAGCGAATCACATTGCTTATGCGTGAGCGACCTTCAATTAGTAAGACATCACAAGGCTTTAGTTCGTGCCTCATTTTTTCAAAATCGCACAGTGGGATATGATAGTGAGAATATTCTTGATTAAGCCAACGAATGATTACGTCTGTAAATGATGCAGAATGTTTATTATTTTCATTATTCATAAAAACTATTTAAGCCTGATTGTGTTTAAGTTCCTTTTAAAACTAGAATTAAGTCTATGATCAAAAACTGTCTCGTGCCAATTTATGGAATATTTGTTTTGGCAAGTTAACAGAGTATGATAATCGCATTTTTGCTGTGAAAGCATAACGAACATGGACACAGCTAAAAAGATAGAGCAGATAATACTTTCTAATCTGGAGAATCATTAATGGCTGACTTGGAAAAGGTCAACGAGAAAAAAAAGCTTTTTCGTCAAAGAGAGGAGAGTATTTTAGATTCTGCTTTATTGCTTTTTTTAGAGAAAGGCGAAGAAGATGTAACTGTCGCAATGATTGCGGATAAAGCGGGTATAGGTAAAGGGACAATATACAAGCATTTCGCCTCTATTTATGAAATCTATTTAAGACTTCTTTTAAGTTATGAGGAGGAGTTAGCCGAGTTATTTCGTACAATTTCTCTTGATGATAATAAAGATCGTCTTGCTCGTGAATATTTCCGTTTTCGTATGCAAGATCCAAAGCGTTATGCATTATTTCATCGCTTAGAAGGCTTATGCCTTAAGGCAAATAAGATGCCTGAGTTCCTAGAAAAACTACATAAAATTAGAGCCTCTAATGTAGGCAAGCTGAAGGAAATTATTTCTGCTCGTATTGCCGAGGATGTCTTGGAGGATGTGCCGCCTTATTTTCATATCTGTGCTGCGTGGGCTTTAGTTCATGGTGCTGTTGCGCTTTATCATTCGGATTTTTTTAATCAATATACAGAAGATAAACCTCGATTTTTTGAGTTTTTAATGGATATCGGTGTAAGGATGGGGAACAGAGGCCAGTATCGAAAATCTCAGGCGAGTGATTTGGATGAAAAAAAATAACGGTAAAATAAGACGTTTTTTTCCTATTATAAGATATTGCGTCATTTTGACATGCTCTGTTTTTTTTTCGGGATGCCAAAATAATACTGATCGTATGTTTGGGAATGAAAAAAATGTTTTTCGTGTTTTAGGCGATAAATATCAGGTTGTTCGGCAAAATAATTTTAAGCTGCCAAAGGATAGTCGTATTGGTATTGTGATGGCTAGCTACTCACCGATACAGTCTGATATTCCATTTGATGAGATAAAAAAAACTAGCGATTTAGAGTTTTCTGCACTTTCTGCTTTTTTCCCAGAAGTAAGGTTGCTTAATGATCAGTCCTCGCGTGAGCATATTTTTTCTTTGGCAGAGCAGGAAAATATTCAGTTTATATTTTTTTCACAAATTGAAGTGTTAAGTGGATTTAAGAATAAGATACCTCCCGCCTGTTTAAATAAAAAAGAGAAGTATGAATCAGTTCGTGGTGTTAGTCGTTACTATGATAGGCCTAATTGCCGTCACTCTTCTGATTTTAGTGTATTAAGAGATATCAAGTTAACATTGTGGCTTTACGATGTTTCTTCTCGCCAATTAAGAGAGACTTCTTTTCTATCGTTTAGAGGCTTGGCGTTAAAAGACACCTCTTTGTCAGAAACTAATTATTTGTTTGTTTTATTTAAAGACTGGGCTCACTCCTACTTTCCTAATTAGTTACTACAATTATAGTTAAGTGTTTTATAAATGAGCTTTGTGTGTAATCTTGCACTTTTTCTGTAGTGGCGTTCATTTTAAGAATAAAAAATGCCATTAATTTAGTGCAGAAACTTATACTGATGCAAACTCATTTGGTAAGGGGTGAGTTGAGTGCTTTTTAAGCGGTATAAAAATAATAAAAAATTTCTTTATAAAAAGTTATCTCAATTCTTTTGTCTTTCTTTTCTTTTCTTTTCTTCATTACCTGTTGTTGAGAGCGAAGAGCTTCTTTCTGCCGGCCAGATGAAAACGATCTATGTCTTTAATTTTTTAAAATTTTTGGACTGGCGAGAAACATCATTAAATAAGCTAAATAATTATGTTATCTGCATTATGAATAGTGATGATGAGTATTCTATTTGGGAAAAGCTTAATAATAGAGAAATTAACGGTAAAGCAATTAAGATTAGAAAAATTTATCCGCCGTATCGTGATTTAGAATGTCATATCTTTTTTATGAAAAATAAAATTGATGATAATAGCCGTTTTAGTGAGTCAACTGTTTTAATTAGCGAGTCTGAAAAATTCTTCAATAAAAAAGGAATGATATATCTTTTTTTAGAAGATAACCGGTTAAGATTTTCGATTGACCATGATAAGTTAAAAGAAACTCATGTCATTATAAGTTCAAATTTGTTGAGGCTTGCAAAAGTTGTGAAGCATAATGAGGTAAAGGAATAATGTTTTATTTCTTTAAGAAAGCCTCTATTTCAACAAAATTCACCTTAATTAATTCACTTGTAGTTACTTTTTCACTGGTTATTATTTGTATTTCTTTTCTTGTTGTTGAGGAAATAAATAGCAAAAAAAAACTACGGGAAGATCTTGCTTTACAGGTTAGTTTGATTTCTTACCATGTAGAGCCCGCATTGATTTTTAATGATAAAAAATCAGCAACAGAAACATTGCGTTCTTTAAAAACGCTGAAAAGTATAAAATTTGCCGCTATTTTAGATTATGAAAATAAAGAAATTTTTGCTAGTTATTATGATGATTCATTGAAAAATAGAAAAGATTTTTCTGTGCTAACTAGTGAGGTGTTATCTAAAACCCCTGAAAGAAAAAATATTATTCTGCTTTCAGGGAATATGTTTTATATTAAAAATAAAATGACAGTGAGTGATGATAAGCCAGGATGGTTGTATTTAGCTGGTACTATGGATGATTACTATGCTTACCGTAATTATATTTCAATAATTATACTTTTTGTTTTTTTTTTGGGCTTATCTATCTCTTTTTTTGGTATTTTAAAAGTGCAGAGAGTTTTATCAAAACCTATTTTTATGCTTTCTGATGCGATGAGAAAAGTGCGTGATGATAATAATTATTCAGTTCAAGTTATGAAGTATTCTGAAGATGAAATTGGTATTTTGACTGATGTTTTTAATGAGATGATTAAAAAAATTATAGGAAGAGAACAGGCATTAAAGTCTCATCAAGAAAAATTAGAGGTTGAGGTTTCAAAAAGAACGAACCAGCTTATAAAAACAAACTATGAATTAGAATTAACCATCTTAAATCTTACAGATGCTAAGCATATGGTTTCTTTATCTGAAGAGACTAAAAGAGTTGCAGAAGAAAGTTTGAAGGTAAAATCTCAGTTTTTTGCTAATATGAGTCATGAGCTTCGTACGCCACTAAACGGTGTATTGGGTATGTTGAGCTTAATGAGAGATACCTCTTTAACAGAAGAACAAGAAAACTTTTCAACAGTTGCTTTTAATTCTGGTTATGCACTTTTGAGTATTCTAAATGATATTTTAGATCTCTCTAAAATTGAAAGTGAAAAATTTGAATTGGAAAAAATAGAGTTTAATGTTGAAGATGCTATTAACGATTGCTTAATTTTATTGGGTGAGTCTTGTTATAAAAAAAATGTTGAATTGGTTTTTGTATATGAACCAAAGACCGCGATAAAAGTGTTGGGTGATCCCACTCGGTTTAAACAAATTATATATAACCTTGTAGGAAATGCCATTAAATTTACTGCGGAAGGTTATGTCAAGGTTGTTTTAGATGCTAAGTTTTATGGCGAAAATAAAGTGTCAATTTTATGTGATGTTGAAGATACAGGTATAGGTATTAAAGCTGAATACATACCTATTATTTTTAATAAATTTTCTCAAGCAGATAGTTCAACAACTAGGCAGTATGGTGGTACAGGTTTAGGCCTTTCCTTATCAAGGGAGCTAGTATCAATAATGGGTGGAGAAATAAATTTAAGAAGTGAATTTGGTAAAGGAAGTGTTTTTTCTTTTTCTGTTCAATTTGATTTAATTCAAGTTGTTAATAATGACTACTTTGAGTTAGCTGATGTTAAAAATATTTTAATTTTAGAAAAAAATCAAATTTCTATTGAGGTGATTAATAAAATTATCTATAAAAATATAGCGATTAATTCATCATTAAATTTTATTGATTTTTATGAGAAAATAAAAGAAAAAAAAGATGTGGATTTAATTGTCATTGATATTTCCACTCTGGAAAGTTTTGGGGTTGAGTTATCTAAAGTATATGGCTTGATTAAAGATTCTAGTATTCCCATGGTTTATACTGGGGACTTATCTGATAAGAATAAATTTCTAATGCTTGGCATGATAGATCGCCATTTTTTTATAGAAAAGCCTTTTAAGAGGGCAGATGTCATTAAAGTTATTGGTAGAATTTTAGATAAAACAGAAGATAAAAAAGAAAAATTATCTTCTGTTATCAGCCAATCGAATCTTTTTTTTCATGGAAAAAAAATATTGATTGCTGAAGATAATAAAGTTAATCAGCAAGTTGTTGTGGGTAGATTATCAAAGCTTGGTATTGAGTGTTATATTGTCGAGAATGGTGTAGAAGCAATTGCCATTCTGACGAAGGAAAAATTTGATCTTATTTTTATGGATTGCCAAATGCCAATAATGGATGGATATGCGGCAACCAAAGAAATTGTCTCGCTAGGAAAAGCAGGTGTTATTCAAATAATACCCATCATTGCTATGACAGCTAATGCTATGAAAGGAGATAAAGAAAAATGTCTTGAGGCAGGTATGAATGATTATCTATCTAAGCCATTTAGCCGTGAAAATTTGCATGAAGTCTTGAGTAAATGGTTAGTAGCCTGATATATTTAGGCGGCTAATATTTTTTACTAGGGAAGCAATCATGATGAGCCGTCTCCTTGAAGATAACAATGCCTGGAAAGATTATATTGATGAATATAAAGTAACTCAGGATGTATCTTTGTTATCTGAATGGCAACCACATAATTGTGGAAAACTAAATATTAAAATAGATAGCAGTGGTGCTTGGTATTTTAATGAAACTATTATTGTCAGAAAGAAAATGGTGGCGCTTTTTTCATCCATTCTTGTTCTTGAAGGTTTAAAATATAGCCTTGTTACGCCTATTGAAAAAATTGAAATAGAAGTAGAGGACGTGCCGTTTTTAATTATTGACTATCATTTTTTTTATAATAAAAATTCACAAAAAAACGAACTGTTTTTTTTGACAAATATAGGCAATATTATTCTTGTTAATGACGCTCTAAAAACTTTCTTGTTTTGTTCTATCAAAAGAAAAGAACAGAATCTTTACATTGAGATACGAAATGGGTTATTAGCAAAACTAAGCAGAAATGTTTTCTATGCATTGATTGAGCTTTCTGAGTTAGTGGAAGTTGGCGACTTATTGGCGTGGGTTGTCAAAAATAATGGTGTCGATTTAATGCTTGGCATTGAAAAAAAATATCCTTTTTAAGTTATAAAAATTAGACTGTTATTCATTAGTGGCGCTATGGCGTCGAAGTGAATAGGGTTAATTTTTTTATGGCCGTTTCTTTTGAGCTAATTAATTCAGCAGAGTGTTTTTCTAATAAGAAAATAATATTACTTAATGGTCGTGGTGGTTTAATTGGTCGGCATCCTTCTTGTGATTGGATTATAAGGGATAAAGCCAGGCTTATTTCTGCTAAGCATGCGCGGGTTGAGTTTTCTAATAATTGCTATTTTTTGATTGATATTAGTAAAAACGGGATTTTTTTTGATGAGAAAAATAAAAAAAATAAATTAGAAAAAGAAAAGCCTTACCCTTTAAATGCTAACAAAATTGTCATTATAGGTAACCTAAAAATATACTTTAAAAAAGTAGATCATGATAATGTACCGGTGCTAGATGATTCTTTGTTTTCATTAAAGAAAGAATATCAATACTTGAGTCAAGATACTTTTTATCAGTATCATCTTGCTTTGAAAAAATTCTTTATGGCGCTAGATATAGATCTTTCAGATGTACCTCAAGAGTGTTTAGTTGCAATTATTGAACGTTGCGGACTTACTCTTGCAGAAAGTTTGGCTGGTATTAAAGGCTTATTGATTCAGAAAAAAGAACATAGTTATTCCTATAACGATAACAAAAATTTTGAGTCAAAAAGTAATGAGTTTTTAACTGGTGAGTATGATAATAAGTCATTTATTTTAAATGATTTTTCAAGAATTAAAAAAAATTCTGCATCACTTCCAAGTGCTGTTAAATACTCTTTTAATGAAATAAAATCTAGCTATAAAAGAATTTATCAGGATTCTGCTGTGATGAGTAATTTAATTAAGGGTTCTTTAAACCCTGATTTGATAGAGAAAAATATTTTTGAGAGAATTGGATTTTTTGATAAAAAAGCAGGATTAATTGATTCTAAATGCTGGAATGAATATAAGGTAAATTATAAGAAAAATTTTAATTTCTTTAATTTTGAAGATAAATATTAACTTAATTGGGTGGTCTGTTTTGAAAATAATAATGACTAAATTTTTCTTATTTTTTTTGGTTTTTCTTTCATCTTGCTCTCTTATTCCCGGTCGAGATAGTGAAGAGATGAATGTAAAAATTTTCGTTTCTCAAAAAGTTAATCCTGACATAAATAATATTCCTTCTATTATTCCTATTAAAATATTTTCTGTCTTTTCTAAAGATCAATTTGATTCTAAAGATTCAATTGCTTTGTTTTCTGGAAAGAAAGAAGCGCTTCAAGCCGGTCGTTTAGTGGCTGAATTTGAACTGGAGCCTGGTGCTGAAAAAGAAATTTCTTTTGATAAGACTAAAGATCAATGGTTGGTTATTATTGCAGGGTTTAGAAAAATTGATCGGGCCGAATGGAAAAAGTATGTTGATTTAAGTCATGAAAATATTAAATCAATTTATTATTATCTTGATCAGGATACTATCCATATTAGTACCTATTGATTTATTTAAATGTTTAAGCTTGGGCGCGCTATTTAATGAATATTTTGCCTACTATATTAGAAGAAATAGAAGAAATAGAAGAAATTGGTTTTTTCAATGATGATGTTACTTTTTTAGATCAGTCTATAGCTTCTTTGTCTTTTGTAGAAAAAAAATTATTTAATAAACCTGGTCGTATTTTAAAGAATAGATTTGAGTTGAAAGAAAAGATAGGTTCCGGAGGTATGGGGGTTGTTTATAAATCAATAGATTTATTACAAAAAGAAGCGGGAGATCCAAGCCCGTTAGTGGCTATTAAGTTGCTGCATTCTGCTTTGATGAAAGATGTTTTAGGCTCTAAGCTTCTTCATCAAGAAGTAAAAAAACTTCAGACTTTATCTCATCCAAATATTGTAAATGTTTTTTCTTTTGATAAAGATGAAGATATATATTTTTTTACCATGGAATGGATTGATGGTGTCTCGTTAGATAATATTATTAAGTTTGATACAAAAAGACTGTGTGTTTGCAGAGATTTATGGATAAAACAACTTTATGATGCTATTTCTTTTTCTCATGAGAATAATATTGTTCATTCAGATATCAAGCCTCAGAATATCCTTATAGATAAATTTAATCAGCTTAAAATAATTGATTTTGGCATAGCTAGAATATTGAATTCTCAAATTAATCATTTTTCTAATAATAAATTTAGAGCGTGGACACCTGCTTATGCTAGTGCAAATTTGCTTCGCTTAGGTGATGTCTCTTTATCTGATGATACTTATTCGTTTGGATGTATTGTTTATATGCTTTATTCTTTTGATCATCCCTATCGCAAAAAAAATGCTTTATATGTTCTCAGCCATAATATTAAGCCTACGCTTTTAAAGAAAATAGAGCATAAGAAATGGTTGATTTTAAATCAGTTTATAGATCCTTCTATTGATAATAATAAGATGTCTTTTTTTGATAGTTTTTTTGCTAAAAAGAAAAATTATTTTTTTTCCAGCATGAAAATTAAATTTTTTTCTTTTTTCTTTGTATTTTTTTTCTTGTCTATTTTTTCTTTTTATTCTTTTCAATTTTTTGTTATTAACATGACAGTTGATCTGCTTTTCGTTAATAAATTTAATAGCGTTGTTTTATATCTTGATAGATATCCGTATTTTTTTGAGAGAAGCTCTTTTTTTAAAGCAGCTATTATTTCTAAGGTAGAAGAAACGGCTGATCGTCATTCTAGATTTATAAATGACTATTATTCTATTGAATTTTCACAAGAAATAAATGATTTTCAGCGTATCATTAATAATGTTAGTGCATTATATGCAGACTCTTTAAGGATCAATAATGCGTTGCTTTTACTTAATAAAAATAAAAGGCAACTTTCGCTTAATATTCAAAAAAAGTTAGTAAATTTAAGTGAGTATGATATTGCTTCATTTAAAAAAGCAGAGCAGCTAATGTTTCATTTAAAAATGGCAAGTATGCTCTCTGTGGGTTTTGAGCGTGATATCTTTTTAGTTGTCGATCAAAAAACATACGAGCTATATGCTTTCTTAAAAGCAGAAAAAGCAGAAAAAGCAGATGATATTGAGTATGAGCTATTCCATCTGTACGATTCTTTTTTAGCTTCTCAGCCTTATAAGTCCGAATGGTTTGCAAAGGCTATTTTTGCGCTAAAAAAAAATGGTAGCCAAAAAGAATAATTTGTTGTGTGCGGTTATTTATTGTTCGATTATTAGCTTGTAAGTTATATACCTATCGGAAATCAAAAAGCGTATGATGGCATTTCAAAATTATCATTAATTCTTTGCCTTAAACTCGGCAACATTTTTGGTAGTTTAATCTCAAAAAATTCCACTATTGCTTCACGAAATTCTTTGGCGCTGCTAAAAACTAT
>CAMAPQ010000025.1 GCA_945860125.1 Klebsiella pneumoniae | reverse complement strand
AAAAAATTAAAAAATAAAATCCCAAGAAACTGGATTCCCGCATAAGCGATAACATAAAATAAATTCGACGAAAATGAGCCAGCATCCGTCATTCCCGCGAAGGCGGGAATCCAGTCTTTAGTCTTAAAAGTTAGGTGGATTTAATGTATTTTTTTACTTTATATATCCAATGGCTGAATCAAATATTGAATTTTTTTCTGGATTCCCGCCTTCGCGGGAATGACGGATACTTATGCACCACCCCACCCCCTTCGGGGTACCCCTCCTTGAAAAGGAGGGCAGCTTTTAATCACCACACCATTTACTATTCTATGCGAGCACGCAACGGATATGACGCAGGGTCTCGAATAGATTCAACTGTTAAATCAATATCAAGCTCTGGCCAATACAGGTGATTAGGCTGAGGCCATTCAACGTCCATAATTTTTTCAACAGGCGCTTTTTTAAACCACGGAAATTCAGTAAAAGGAAGAAATAGTTCTTCATTATTAAGAAGCAACCAAAAGCCATGCATTGAAATATGAGTGACTTCAACTGCCAAAGTGTTGTTGCCAAGCGTTACGGATTTCATCTTCACGCACCTCAATCAGTTTACGTATTTGGCGAAGCTGCTGCTCATCAAGACCGACACTGCGAGCAAGACTTATTTCTGGCTCAAGCCAAAACTTTGCTTCCCCATCAGCATGACTCACATGAACATGCATTTTAGCTTCTTCACGAGAGAAGAAAAAGAAGCGGAAGCCACTTTCACGGAAAACTGTAGGAGCCATAATCTATCCTAACACTTCCCAACGACCTGACTTTCTAGAACCAACACGTTGCAATTTTTGCTGCTGTTTTAACTTTTGAATCATGCGTTTAATAGTTGATTCACTTACACCTAAAAATTTAGCCAAGGTTTGATAATCTGCCGAAGGATGATGCTTTAAGTGATTTAAAAGGTCAGCGGCTAAATTTGACCCATTAACAATTCATCAATACAGCAGGTGCCAAACACTTTTAACCGATTACCTGCCGGCTGTTCGCTGTAGCGCCTTATTAGCAGCCACTTCCTCTAACCGCTGGGCTAACCAAACTTTAATAATTGACTGCCGTGTAACACCAACCCGGCTCGCCTCTTGATCAAGCGATTCTATCATCCAAGTGGGGAAATCCATATTCACTCGCCGCTGTAAATGATTTGGGCGTTTAAGTGTCGATAAGTCAAGGTCATCGATAATATCAACTTCACCTTCATCAAACTTTTTATCTAATGCTTTAGCCTTCATAAATTACAATCTCCGCCTTACGCGATCGTCTGACTGAGATGATTCTGATCACCTCGCCACGATATGTGATAATAGCCGACCAAACTCGGCCCTCAATTGATCCAATTACTAGCGAACGCTTTTCATCGGTCGATCGAGTCCTAACCTCAATTAAATCAGGATCAGCCCAGAGCCGCTGGGCGTCAACAAAGTCAATACCATGCTTATCGAGATTTGCATGACTTTTCTTATCATCGAATTCAAATAAATACATTGATATATGAATTATACTTTAAAGCGCCCTGAACGTAGCAACTGCGCCTGTTCTTTTGCCCATGCGATAATATCGGTACATAGGTTGTCATTTTCATAAACTAGTGAGACCCTAACAATAGCCCTTTTACACTCAAATCTTCATCAAGATCAGGCCAGTGGATGCCTTCGCCATCACCTAAAACTTCCCATGAAGCCAATTGACTTTGCGATGCATTAGCCAATTTAGGAAACCATACGATAGGAGCTGAAATTGTTCGCCCATCCAATAGCCTCACAATAAGTTCACTATCAGAAAAATCAACTGTATTGACCAAAGGACGCATTTCAACTTTTAAAGTGTTCATTCCAAGCCTCAATAAATCGACTGTTATTTTTCTCTACTAATCTCTGTATATCACGAATTTCTTTTGGTGAAAACCTAACGGAACTTGCCAAAAAAACCGGTTTTAGCCAAAATTTAGCAATTGCCCGTTCTCTTTGCACATGAATATGGGCAGGCTCCTGCCCCTCATTGCTATAGAAATAAAATCTGTATCCTTCAATATTTAAAATAGTTGGCACCTATACTATATCCCACCCACCGTTTTCAAAGCAGCGGCGGTTGTTGCTAACTGAAATAACACTTGGCTGATACTTGTCCAATAAGTTAACGGGCTAATAATATCCGAATCAATTGGCACAATAATCGTATCTCCAGGCTGAATCTTGGCACTCACTCTAAAAATAAAAATTCGGCGAGATAAAGGATCAACACTGCCATCTCTTCTTACAACATAGCTCTGCTTTTTATCACCAAAACGTGTTGCACCCCCACTCTTTTTAAGATATTCAAGCCCGCTATATTTTTTAGAATACATGTAGCTTGTGGGATGATTCACCTCCCCTAAAATAGAGACTTCTTGTTGAAGCGGCGGAACAACTAACTTATCACCTTCTTTTAGAACAATATCTTCAACATTTTTTTTCTTATCTAAAATATCTTCTAGTGAAATAACAAGCCGCCCGCTTGACTGCACCGTGTCCATTTTTTCTAAAATTTGCGCCCCTGCGGCTTGCGCTTTTGAAATTTGATCTGTGCTTGCATTCGCTGCACTTTTCGCCTCCAACCTTGCCACATCACTCTTTAAACGCGCCCGAAAGTTTTTAAGCATTTCTTCTTCACGTTCACGCAAAGATTTTCTTAAAAAGACAGCTGCTTTTACATCAGCAAAACGAGTAAAACCGCCACTGCGCTTAATTACTTCAGAAAGTCGCTCGCCATTTCTCACAGGATAAGTACCAGGGAACAAAACCTCACCGGTAATTTCCACTTTTGCATCAGACTTCCAGTTAGGAATACGCTTAATCACCAATTCATCTCGCGCTTTAAGCGTTACATCGTTACTTGAAAGCGCAGCAAGATTAACAACAAAGTGATCAATGGCATATTCCTCTTTCTTTTTTTCTTTATTAAAAAGAATTTTAGGGCGCGTGACTTCCGCCTCTAAAGAAAAAGCATTATCTTTTAATCCGCCCGCCATTTTAATAAGCTGTGAAGCTTTTAAACCTGAAATAGCAGGATAATCACCAGGAAACCTTACCGCGCCTGAAATGCGCACAATGACTTGATCTTGCTTTTTAGAAGTCTGCTCAACTAAATGCGCCGTAATGTTTTGCAACAGCGCTTGGCGATCTTCATTCTGGCTTAAAACAATTAAATCATCATCCGCTTTTAATAGCTTATTTAAATCACGCGCAGTATTTAAGTTTAAATTGGCAATATCTAAGGCACCACTACGATCTTTACGATACGCTAATACAGCATAATCTAATTCAGTTTCAGGCTTTAACCCTGCCGCAAGGGCAATTAAATCACGCACAGTCATCCCCGTCACAAGCGGATACTCACCTGCAAACTTAACGTTACCCGTTACACGGACAATACTGGAATATTCGCCCACCGCTGTTTGTGATTTAATAATACTCACTAATTCTTTTAAAGACCCAGCACGATTTTCATCCAACCCAAAAATAATTAATTCATCACGCGCGCGCAGCTCTAAATCTGCTTTTCCTTTTTTATTGGTTAACGCCGAACCAAGATCAACCTTTATCGTTTGAATGAGTCTTTTAGCACCCAGCTCTCTTTTAATTACAGCAAAACCAAGATCAGGATTAGGCAATAAATCCGCCACATTAGGCACCACATCACTCACACGAAGACCCGGCTTCCAACTAAAACCGCCTGGGCGATTAACATGCCCTGCAAGCAGCACGGCATCTTCTACTTTATCTAGCACTGAATAAATCTGTAAAACATCGCCATCACGCAATAAGCTTGCTTTTCCTTTTGCCTCAATAAGATTCACATCAACAAAGGTACGGTCGCCTTTTTCATTAATGCGATCAATACGTGAAGCTTTAGGATAAGCCGTTGGCAACATGCCGCCCGCTAAAGCGATAAGCTCGTTAGTTGTTTTTTCATTTTTTAATTCATATATTGCAGGCCGCCTGACTTCACCTGAAATACCTGCTGTTTGGCCAATAGGTGGAATAAATAACACATCACCCGGCTGCACACGAATATCCTGAGAAGTATCCCCCCGAAGCAACAGATCATATAAATCTAAATTAGAAACCACTTCACCTTTTCTTTTAAGCTGAATATTGCGTAAAGAGCCAACGGTCGTGACACCGCCACTCACAAAAAGAGTATTCATCATCGTCGATAGCGCACTTACCGTATAAGCACCCGGGCGATAAGCTTCACCTAATACAAAAACCTGAATGGAACGAAGCGCGCCCAGCGTCACACTCGCCTGCACACCAATCATTTTTTCCTGCACAGTTTGCTGAATATTCGCTTTTAGCTCATTAAAATTAAGCCCATTAACAGACATAGGGCCTACACCCGGGAAATCCAGCATGCCTTCGCGATCAATTTCCACTTCACTGGTGCTGTTTTCTTTGCCATATAACTGAATAACTAAAGTATCGCCAGGGCCTACCACGTAATCTACTGGCACAGGAATATGTGTAGCAGGAGCAAACGTACTAGGGGCACCGGCAAAAAGATCATAACCAAATTGCTTAAGGGCTTTTCCAATCACTTTCTTTTGAGGCGTATCTTCTAGTTTTTTTTTATCTGCTTTGGTTGACTTACTCACGTTTTTTTCAATTGACTCTTTACCGCCCTCTTCAGCGCTAGAAGCCGCTTTCACTTCGCGCGGCGTCACCACTTCAGGATTAGGTATCGAGGTAGCGGCAGGAGGGGCTGCGCTTTTTCTCGCCTGATTGACATCCACACCCATTGACTGCGCAAGCCGCTGCTGCTCTTCAGGGCTCAATTTTTTAAATTGGGCAATCTGCTCAGGTGTTGGCGTTAAGGCAGAAGCCTGACCTAACACAATATAAATAAGACCAGCGAATAGGGCGTGTTTAAATTTAATCATAAAAAAGTTTCAGCTAGTGATAATGGTGCTAGATAAGCAGAAAAAGACACGCTACCGCCAAGTATTGGTTATTTTTTGGCCAGATACGGGGTTGCAAAATAAAGAGAAAAGAAACGATTGGGAACAATATAGAACAATATAGGGCGTTGTAAAGCCAAAGCAAAAAAAATCTAAACTGATGAAAAATCAAGCAAATTTCAAAGCGTGCCGTTGCCGAGCACGCTGCTCATTCTCAAACTGCAAGATGAGATTTGTGAGCGACTTTTGAAATTTACTATAATCAATCATGCCTTATCTCACTGAAAAAACTAAACTAGCGCCCGCCCTTTTTTAGCACCCAATCTTAAACGAAGCGCATTAAGCTTAATAAAGCCCCCCGCATCTTTTTGATCGTAAGCCCCTGCATCATCTTCAAAAGTAACGATTTTTGAATCAAACAAGCTCTGGTCTGATTTTCTACCCACAACCAAAACCTGCCCCTTATAAAGTTTAAGCCTCACCAAACCATTGACATATTGCTGAGAATAATCAATCAAAGACTGTAACGCCAAGCGCTCAGGAGACCACCAATAACCATTATAAATAAGCTTCGCATAACGCGGCATTAGCTCATCTTTTAAATGTGTCAGCTCTTTATCCAACGTTAAAGATTCAATTGCACGATGTGCTTTGAGTAAAATAGTGCCGCCCGGCGTTTCATAACAACCGCGAGACTTCATGCCTACATAACGATTTTCAACTAAATCAATGCGGCCAATGCCGTGCTTACCACCCAACTCATTTAATAAAGTTAAACTCTGGGCAGGGCTTAATGACACACCATTAATTTTCACCACATCACCACAACTAAACTCAAGCTCAATATATTCTGGCTGATTGGGTGTTTTATCTAGAGAAGCGGTTAATCGCCACATCTCTTCTTCAGGTTCAAACCAAGGATCTTCTAGCACGCCACCTTCATAAGAAATATGCAGCAAATTAGCATCCATTGAATACGGGGATTTTTGCCCCGGTTTTTTCTCAATAGGAATTGCATGTTGTTCTGCAAAATTAAGCAGCGCTTCTCTTGAAGCAAGATCCCACTCGCGCCAAGGGGCAATCACACGAATATCAGGCGATAACGCATAAGCACCCAACTCAAAACGCACCTGATCATTCCCTTTTCCTGTCGCGCCGTGAGCGATTGCATCACATCCTGTCAGGGTTGCAATTTCAACTAGACGTTTAGCAATTAAAGGACGCGCAATAGAAGTGCCTAACAAGTATTCGCCTTCATATACCGTGTTAGCGCGAAACATAGGATAAACATACTCAGCAACAAATTGCTCGCGAAGATCTTCAATAAAGATCTCTTTCACACCCATATTTTTCGCTTTAGCACGAGCCGGTTCAATCTCTTCCCCTTGGCCAATATCTGCCGTAAAAGTAACGACCTCACAGCCATAAGTGAGCTGTAACCACTTTACAATAATCGAAGTATCTAACCCACCAGAATAGGCAAGGGCTACTTTTTTTACACCGCTCATTTTTTCAGCATGGATCATACTTACCACCTCACTACATTAATGTTCTATTTAAAAAAAGATAATTGTAAAATAAAGCGGAGTTTACACAATGCTTATCAATATAACGAGAGGATCTCTTTTATTGCGCTGTTTCAATAGGAATTTTTTCTTTTTCTAGCGGTGCTTTTTTTAAAAAGCCTTTAAGCTCTTCAGGCACTTCAATTTTCCTTGCCTTGGCAATTTCATCTTGAATACGGGCAAAATCTTCTTTTGCTTTTACTTTTTCAAGACGCATTAAAGTTCTTCTATTTTTATATCGCCCCTTTTGATTACGATTACTCGCAGCAGGTTTAGACTCCCCAAAATAATCCGTGGTAATTCTTTCAGCCTCAACACCATGCAATACTAAATAATCCTTAATTGATTCAGCTCGCCGACGTGATAAATGCCAGTTATATAAATTTTTACCCATATCATCAGTATGACCATTCACACGCACGAGCACGAGCGGATCAGCTTTCATATACTGCCAAACCCACTCTAATCTTTCTTCAAACTCAGGCTTAATTTCTGTTTTATCCGTATCAAATAAAACAAGAGAGTGCTCCATCTGCTGAAAATTTGCAGGCAGTAGCTCAGTGAGACACTTTATATATTCTTTGTAACCCTGAGGGAAATTAACGGCAGACACTTCAACAACTATTTGTTCATTTTTATACCAACCAGGCAAAGTAAACCTTGGGAATTGGCCATGCTGCAATGCAGTAATAAAATGCGAGGCCAAATCTGCACTGAGCACAACTGGTTTTAGCCCTTTTTCAACCGAAATATTACCTAAAGAACTTTCAGGCTCATCGTAACGCCAATCTGGCGAGGATAAATCTAATTTCCCAACGCCGGACTGCGTGAAGCGGCGCTCACTCACCAAATAAAAACGCAGATTTTCACCAGCACGCGCCTTAAAGAGGGCCTGACCAAAATTAGGTACGTTTTGCCATAACTTGCATTCAAAAGGATTACCATCTGCCTGCCAACGGGATACATCTATTTTAGCGACAAAAGGATGTTCATCGAAAGGGTGCGCATAAAGAGGTGATACGAAAAAAAAGAGTGACCATAAAAAACATACGGCTACTCTGGAAAATCCGAAAAATCGGAAAAGTCTGACAAAAAAGAAGCGGAAAAAAATCGCCGCATTAGCACGAGGTTTGCTATATTTGGAAGCCCTAAAAATAGTAGGATGCATGTTATCTATATTCATATTTGCGTAAGTCCTATGTATTAATACAAATGATTAATACAAGTGATCAATTATAAATTGTTAATACAAAACATATGCCAGCGAAAAACAAAAGAAGGATATTAATACAACTTGTCACACCCTTCATCCAAACAAACCATGTCAAAAAGATTTCGCGGCTTTTACCCTGTAGTAATAGACGTTGAAACCGGTGGCTTTAATCCTACCGAAGACGCCCTACTTGATGTCGGCGTTATTTTTCTGACAACCGATCATAATGGCCAGATTGTAAAAGAGAGAACGCTCTCTTTGCCTGTAACAGCAGAGCCAGGTTTAAATCTGCATGCCGCCTCCCTTAATGTGAATAAAATTAATCCAAAAGATCCCAACCGAACTAGCTTTAAAGAAGACGTTGTGATTACCACTTTATTTAAAGAAGTGCGAGAATCGATGAAAGAGCATGATTGTAGCCGCGCCGTTTTAGTGGGACATAATGCTTTTTTTGACCATCAATTTATTTTTGCAGCAGCAGAAAGACAAAAAGTGAAACGTAACCCACTTCATCCTTTTTCATGCCTGGATACCGTAACGCTCAGCGCGCTCGCCTGTGGCCACACAGTGCTTGCTAAAGCATGTGAAATTGCCAATATTAGTTTTGATAGCTCAACAGCACACACCGCATTGTATGATGCACAAAAAACAGCGGAGCTATTTTGTTATATTGTGAACAGATGGCAGCATCTCGGTGGCTGGCCTATTGATTAGTCGCTAACAGGAATTGCCGCGCTCATCCTGAGCGTAAAAGGTCAGGCCCCTTATAAGGCTACTATGTTTTACTTTTAGTTTCCCCGTTCGCCCTGAGCCTGTCGAAGGGTTCTTAATGTCTATCCTTCGACAAGCTCAGAATAAAACGAAAAATTAAAAACTAAAGCGCTTTCGAGTTCTCAGACAGATATTTTGCAACGCCATCTATAGAAGCCTTCATTCCTTTATCGCCTTTTCTCCAACCAGCAGGACAAACATCGCCATGCTCTTCATGAAACTGAAGGGCATCAACAAGACGAAGTAATTCATCCATGTCACGACCAATCGGAAGATCATTTACAATCTCAACGCGCACCAGGCCTTTTTTATCGATTAAAAATGCCGCTCTGAATGCAACGCCACCGGCTGTTTCAACATCATAAGATTGACAAATCGTATGATTAATATCCGCAACTAAGGTGTATTTAACAGGGCCAATGCCGCCTTTCTCAATAGGTGTATTACGCCATGCGTTATGTGTAAATTGAGAGTCAATTGAAACACCAATGACTTCTACATTTTTTGATTGAAATGCTTCAATGCGATGATCTAACGCAATTAATTCTGAAGGACAAACAAAGGTAAAATCAAGAGGGTAAAAAAATACTAAACCATACTTACCTTTTAAAGCGGAAGATAAGTTAAAGTTATCAACAATTTCACCATTACCCAGCACAGCTGAGGCAGTAAAATCAGGTGCCGGCTTTCCAACTAAAACGCCCATTATATTCTCCTATCAATAAATGCAACCTATGTTATATTTCGTGTACCGTTACACGCAACTGTATCTTGCGCAGCATACAGCTGACTTGATAATACATGTTAACCGACTGCCTAGCCAATAGATTTAACAGCCTAAAAAAAGCTTTTATTGATCAAACGTGCAATTAAATACTTTATTGGGTATGCTAAAGACCTACATTATTTGGTGATATTATGCCGTGTGATAATCAAAGTTCTGATGTAGATAATAAGCTAACAATCTGTAACGCAATAACCCCTTCTGAACCAAGGGATTATCTGACAGGTTTATTGTGTCGTTCACGAACGATAGAAACGCTCAGCCAAAAAACCCAATGTGCTTCTCCTTATGCACCACTCGCTGTATATCATATAGATATTGCGCAATTTAAACGTATCAATGAAACCTATGGCTATCAAACTGGGGATACAATTCTAAGAGAAGTCGCACAACGATTAGCGTCTATTACAGATGAAAGTTTTCCGCTTATTCGCCTGAGCGGCGATGAGTTTCTACTTATTCATACACGTATACACGACTATTTTTTAGCCACTGAATTTGCAGATAAATTAATTGCACAACTTACACTGACACCCATTCTCATCTCAGAAAATGATACGCTCTTGCTGTGTATTGCAATTGGTGTTTTATTAGTCTTTAACGATGGAATAACGCCTGAAATGATCTTAAAGCAGGTGGACTTTGCAACGGTTAAAGCAAAAGCACAGGGGAAAAACAGCTACTCATTTTATTCAACTGAAATTCATGAAACTCATACGCATAAAAATAATTTAATTAGTAAGCTATCTTCTGCTATAGATCGGCAAGAAATCAAAGTATTTTATCAGCCACAAAAAAGTATTATAGATGGTAAAACCATTGGTTATGAGGCGCTTATTCGTTGGAATCACTCTGAAAATGGCATGATTAAACCTGAATATTTTATTCCCTTACTTGAACAAAATCATCTTATTGAACAGTATGGATTTTGGGTACTTAAGACAGCTTGTGAGCAATACCAAGAATGGCTAAGACAAAATTTGATTCATGAAGGAAATCATATCTGTGTTAATTTATCACCCTATCAGCTGAAACAGCCTAATTTTATTGCCCTATTTGAAAAACTACTCAATGAAATATCTTTCCCGCCAGAACAGCTATCAATAGAGTTAACTGAATCAGTATTATTGGATAATAATTTACATACGTCGATCGCACTCAAAGCGATTAAGGATATGGGTGTAAATATCGCATTAGATGATTTTGGCTCAGGTTATGCGTCATTTTCATATCTTAAAAAATTTCCGATTGATACGATTAAAATTGATCGTCAGTTTATTCAGCAACTCTCAACTAACAAAATAGACAGAGCAATTACAGAGTCAATTATCAACCTAGCCAAAGCAATTGGTATTTATGTTATTGCAGAAGGTGTAGATAGCTTACAAAGTTTGAATATACTGAAAACACTACAATGCGATGGCTACCAAGGCTATCTTATTTCAGAGCCAAAGCCTGCTAATATGCTTGATTTTAATGATCAAAAATATCAACACAGCTAAAAAGCAGCCTTCTTATGCCTCTCTCTTATTTGTTAGCAAGTCATACTTTCTCATTTTTTCAACAAGGGTTGTTCTTCTTACTTTGAGACGTTCTGCAGCACGCGCCACAACACCATTTGCATCATCTAATGCCTGCTTGATAAAATTATATTCCAACATATTTAAGTACTCTTTTAAATCAAGCCCATTAACTGGCAACAACCCAGTATCATTTGAAATAATGGTTAGTTCTTTTGCTTCAAAAGACTTTGATGGGCTACTACCACCTGCCTCGACAGTATCTATAAATGCTTGCTCTGCTTCATCAACAAGATCAACATGCCTAAACTTTTTAGGCAAATCACTAACACCTATAACACCATAAGGATGGGTAATAACGAGGCGCTCAACCAGATTTGCTAACTCCCTTACATTACCAGGCCAATCATATCTACATATAGCCATTATTGAGGCAGAGTTAAATCTTAAGGATCCCCTCTTTTCATTTTCAATTCGAGAAATTAATTCATTGAGTAACAGAGGAATATCTTCAGCTCTTTCACGCAAAGGCGGCATCTCAAGAGGAAATACATTTAGACGATAAAACAAATCTTCTCTAAAGTGATTATCTTTAATTGCTTTCTCAAGGTTGCGATGAGTTGCAGCGATAATGCGCACATCAGCATGATATGTTTTTGTTCCACCCACACGTTCAAAAGTACGCTCCTGTAGTACTCTTAAGATTTTCACTTGCATATGAAGCGGCATGTCGCCAATTTCATCTAAAAATAAAGTGCCGCCTTGCGCCATTTCAAAACGACCAGGCCTACTTGAAATAGCACCCGTAAAAGAGCCCTTTTCATGCCCAAATAATTCACTCTCTAATAGTTCTGCAGGAATTGCCCCGCAATTTACAGGCACAAACGGCTTATGCCTGCGATGCGAATTATAATGTAGATTGCGCGCAATCACTTCTTTACCTGTTCCAGACTCTCCGGTTATTAATACATTGACATCCTTATCTGCAACCTGAGCCATTAATTCTTTTACCTTCGCAATGGCACGACTTGTTCCCACTAAACTTCGAAACAATTGAGGATCTCTTTTATATACTTTTCCACCCTGCACAGAGCGCATATGTTCTGTATATACCTGAGCGCGATGGAGCGTATCCATTAGTTTTGTATAGTTTGGCGGAAAAGTAATACGCGCTATAATGATTTTCTTCAGCTCTTCTTCTAATTTTTCATCCTCTTCTACGCGCGGATCAAGCAAAACAATTGGAATTTCACTATTCCAATCAAAAATAGACTTCACCATACTAGCCAAAGAGGGCGCTGCATCGCCTAAGATCACACATGAAAAATCTTCTTCTTTACTACCCGCGACAGAAACTTTCTCACGCCAAGCAGAACTATGAGAAACAACTGTTTCTTCACCGACAAAATCAAGAATGATTTTTAAATCATGCCGACGATTAATATCATCATCGATTAATAGCGCCTTGACTGCTGTCCACATAACATTCCCTGTTTTATTTTTGATTAGTTATCGTTTATTTCACCCTTTTAATTAAAGGATAAAAAATAGACTTTAGGCAAATTTTTGACAAAATGTTTTCTGATGAAGCAAAGGAATTTTAAGCTTAGCGCCAATATTTTGCTTATTGAAGCACCTTGATATCGATAGACACACATATATACCTTAATGCCATGCTTTATATGCAACAGAATGATGCCGCATATCATGCTCATGAAAAATGTACGTATTAAAGATAGGACTTACGCAAAATTGTTCCGGCAAGGCGTCGCGATGAAGACAGTACAAATCGTACGACGAAGCGCGACAACAAAGCTGGGCAGTTTTGCGTAAGTCCTAAAAGAATAAAAAAGGGCAACCATAAAATGGCTGCCCTTTAGCGAAGAAACAATCAATAAAAAATTACGGCCCTACAACTAAGTCAAAGCGTCCCTCAACGAGTTTTTTCTCTTTTTCTGGCAGGGTGTTTTGTTCATCAACCACAGAAATATCTACCTCCCACACACCCGCCCAACTGCTACGAATAAACTTACTTGAATGAGTTTTAAAAACAGGACTATTCACAAAGCTTGTCACTGTCGCTACCTTTTTACCCTCTCTATACCAATTCTGCTTCAGCCATTTACCTTTTAAACCTTTAACTTCTGCATAGAAAAATACGCGAATTAAGCTATTTTCATCAAAAATTAGCTGATCTCTTAAGGCTTCTGCGGGTTCTTTTTTAATCATTGAACTTAAAAATAAGGGATTAGAAACATTACGCGACTCTAAGATGCGAACACCTACATTGCTCGCTTTACCAACCTGACCATTTTGGCTTAAAACAGGTTGATTAGTGATCGCTGCAGATTGAATACTTTGCAATGCGGGAACATCTAAGCTCTCAGGGTTCGCGGCAAGAGGCGACTGAAGCATCTCAGCTTGCTTTACAGGTGTCTTTTGAGACGCCTCTATAGGCGCTACAGAACTATTAATTAAAGCGCTTCCAGCAGGTATTTCGCTTTTAATTTCTGGCTCATCTGTCACTGAAACAGTTTGTATTTTTTGTTCTGCGCGGGTTGTTTTCTGATTATTTTCAGCCTGCAAATCATTAACGGCTGTTACACTTTGCTCGCTGCCTTCACGAGAAGAATTGATTTTTTGCACAAAAAAGCTGGTCACAGCGATAAAAAAAGCAACCAATAAAAAAATCGCCCAAAAAATTCTTCTGTAATTATAAGCGTACAACTCTTCGATATCATAAGAGTCAGATGTTTCATTCATTTTCCCTGACTTTAAAGCCATCATTACATCAGACTGCTCAACACCTGGCGTTGATCGTGAAGTATTTTTTAACTCAGGGGATTCTTTTAGCTCTGGCGAAGCGGCAACTTCTGCCTCGCCTTGATTAATTACAACTCTTACTTTTAGCTTATCTTGGCTCATAACAAATATCCTTAGCGTACTCAATAAAAACGGTTAAAAATAGATCAAAATATTCTTAAAAAAGATCTTAAAAAGAGAATTATTCCTACTTATGATGAAAAGCCAAAAGGCAGATTATAGCTGATTTTTTTTTGGTGCAAGAAAACAAAAAACATTAAGCTTTATTCTAAATTTGCTTAAAGACGCACAACTTATAAAAAAATGACTCTTTTATACGAATAAATTCCTAGCTAAAAAAGCAATATTCGTTAAAAATGAAATTGAGGGCTTTTGAGTTTTCGATGAGATGCATCACACTCATGAATTCAGCACTCGGCTTTCTATAGCAGTTAATACCAACCTAAAAATGAATTTTTACGAGGTTTTATCGATGAAAAGAGCTAAACGAGACAAAACCACAAGAGCTTATTCACGTGGTTTCTTAGCCGGTCAACTGGGAAGATCGAAGGAAGTATGTCCGCACTCTGAAGTTCCTTCACGCCATTCATGGCTTTCAGGCTGGAGAGATGGTCGCTCTGAAACAACAACTAGTTATACAAGCTACGCGAGGTAGTCTGCGGTGCCACTCTTACTCAGATATCAAGTAAGAGTGGCACAATCTGAAACATCCGAAAGATCTAAAAAAACTGAAAAAACTGAAAAAAATGACTAGAAAGTTAGCGGTTTTTAAATAAATACTCTTCTACTGCCAACCATGCGCCGACCCAACCTAGAATTACCCCTGCCAAGACTAAAAAAACCATATTTTCTAGGATCAAAGAGAGCTTCCCTAGCGATGAGCCAAAAACGTGATTAATCTGCACCACAGCGCGATCCAGCTCTACACACAAACCATGCACAACTAACAGACCAAATAAACCAGCGAATAAGCCCAATAAGCCAGCAAAGTAAAGAAAAGGCAAACGAATAAATTGATTCGCACCACCGACTAATCTAATGAGACGAATTTCTTCTGCTTTTTGTAATACACCCCATCTCACGGTGTGTAACACAACCAATATCACCGTTACACCAAAACTTAAAGAAACGATCCACAATAATTTTTCAGAAAATGAGACCAAACTATTTAACTTTAAAATCCAATCTGTTTCCCACTGAACTAAATCAACAAATTGAATCTCGCGTAGCTTTTCATCTAATTGTTTTATTTCATCCCGCGTAGCGTTTTCTTGCAAAATCACCACAGCGGTTTCAGGTAAAGGATTATCTTTTACAACCGAACCATAATTGGTTACAGCCGATTTCTGCTTAAAATCTTCCCAAGCTGTTTTTTTATCAATCCATTTTACTTCTTTTATTTTAGGTATTTTAGCAAGATCAGACTTTATTTTTTCAGCCTGATTTAGCGTTACTTCTGGCGAAAGATAGAGCGTAAGGGAAGCAGAATCACGCAACTCAAGCAAAGGCGTTTGAGCATGAGAGATCACTAAGCTCAAAAACCCAGGCAACCCTAATACTAACCCTAGAACAACAACCGTAATAAAATTAGCAAGGGGAGCAGAACGCAAATGCTTAGCACCCAAGCGCAAAGCATACAAATGCTCATGCCAGCGCAGTGCCCAATACTCTTTGGAGGTTAAAAGTAAAAAGCTGCGAAATAACGCAAAAATAACACTTGGCTTTTTCTTTGCCTGTTTTGCACCAACATAATGAGATGCCGCCGCTTGATAGCCTGGAGAAGGCTTTGTTGAAGCCTCTAAACGCACTTCTTGAGGATTTTCTTTTTTATAAGCAAGCCTTGCACGCGCCGCTTCCGAACCCTTAATTTGACTCATTGCTTATTTTATTCCCACGATAACAGTATTCTTACGACAAAATATTATGCTGCAAGGCGACCATCTGCCAAAATCCATGCTTTGCCTTGCTGATGGCTTTGAATAAGCTGAACATCATGCGTTGCAATAACAACCGTCACCCCTACCTGCGTAAACTGCTCAAAAAGCTTCATAATCTCAGCAGCAAGGCCAGGATCTAAATTCCCAGTCGGTTCATCAGCCAACAATAATTTAGGGCGATTCACAACCGCTCGAGCGATCCCTACACGTTGCTGCTCACCATAAGATAAAGAACGTGGATGACACTTTTCTTTTTTAAGCAACCCCACCCGATCTAAAGCAGCACGCACACGACGAATAACCTCAGACCCAAAAATGCCACTAACATATAAAGGTAAAGCAACATTCTCAAAAACAGAGCGATCAAATAACAATCTGTGATCCTGAAAAACAATACCTACCTCTCGACGATATTGAATCAGCTGCTGAGACTTCATTTGCAATAAACTTTTTCCCTCAACATAAATTTGACCGCCAGAGGGAAATTCAACTGCGGTTAGCAACTTGAGCAAAGTACTCTTCCCTGCTCCAGAATGACCGGTTACAAAATTCATTGTTCCTTTTTCTATCATGAGATTGACGCGGTGTAACGCTTCAAATCCATCTGTATACACTTTGGATACATCGCAGAATTCAAGCATAATCACTCCATTATCTATTCCATTTCTAGACTTTTCTATTTCCAGACTTTATTCCGTCTCAAGTAATGCCTCTATAAACTCATCTGCCTTAAAGGGACGCAAATCTTCTGCTTTTTCACCAACACCAATATAACGAATAGGCAAACCAAACTTCTTGGATAAGGCAAAGATAATACCGCCTTTTGCTGTTCCATCTAGTTTAGTCAAAACAATGCCAGATAGCGTAACTGAAGAATGAAATTCCTTCGTCTGACTCAAAGCATTCTGGCCAGTGCAAGCATCTAGAATAAGAAGACTCTCATGCGGAAAAGTTGGATCAAGTTTACCCAATACACGCCTGACTTTAGTAAGTTCATTCATAAGATGACTTTTATTATGAAGTCTTCCTGCTGTATCAGCGAGAACCACATCGATATTTTTAGCTTTTGCATGACTCACCGCATCAAAAATTACCGAAGCGCTATCTGCCCCTTCATGCTGCGAAATAACAGGAATATTATGACGCTCCCCCCACACCTCCAACTGCTCAACAGCTGCCGCTCGAAAGGTATCACCTGCGGCTAATAAAACAGACAAGCCTTTTCCCTTCAAGCGATAAGCTAATTTACCGATCGTCGTTGTTTTGCCTACACCATTAACACCAACGATTAATACAACGTAAGGCTTATGCGGAAACTTTAGTGTCTCAAAAGGATTTTCTACGGCACTTGGTTCGAGTAAAGAGGATAAGGAAGTGCGCAAGCTTGTAAATAAAGTTGCTTTACTTAGCGTCTCTTTCTGCAAGCTTACCGATAAATTTTTAATAATTTCATCTGTTGCTTCTACCCCCACATCTGCCATCAGTAGCTTGGTCTCAACCTCCTCAAGTAATACTTGGCGATTAAGTTTTTCCGATGAAAATAACTGTCCCACCCCACCCATGAAGGCCTGACGTGTTTTTGATAAACCTGCTTTAATCCGCCCTAAAAATTTTGCTTCAACTGGCTTATCAACCGCTTCCTCATCTTTAGCAACGAGCGGTGTAACCTTGTGAGCTAATAACGCCTCAGGATTCAATTGTGCTGTTTTCAATTCAGCAGGCGCAAGAGAAGACTTTTCCCAATAAATAAGAAAAAGGCCTGCTTCGGTCGGCTTTTCTAACGATGCAGATGTAAAAACACTTTTTTTGTGCCAAAACAGATTAAATAATTCCTGTTCAGCGCTAAGTACTACATTGACATTCATCTTGCCATTCCATCAAAGTAAAAAATTTAAGTGCAAAAGATAATAACTAGCCTGACATAATGAAGATAATAAATGCACTTTTCATTATAGGATGATTACTTATCATAAAAAAAAGTGCAAAGCTTAAGAAATAGAATCAGAATAAAATGATCTATTTGAAAATAATGGGTATTTTGTCATAATCTTGCGAAAAATAACAAAATGAAAAGTTAAATTTATTTGAAAATAAATTATTCTTAATATCGTAAAAGTCGTTACGTTAAAAGGAGATGACATTGCTTGCTAGAAAAAGAGGTCGATTGAGTCAGAATACAATGACAGCACGGGAGAGCATTCTAAAGAAAAAAACCATAGGCGGCGTGAAGCGCATTACACTCTGCTTTGCTTTTATCTTCTTTGCAGCATATAACATAGTAAGTAAAGCAGAGAGTGACGCCATCCCAAACACTTTAGCTTCAGCGCTTACGCATGAATATAAGCTCGATAATGGCTTGAAGTTAATTGTCAGAGAGAATCACCGCGCGCCCGTTGCTATTTTTCAAATTTGGTACAAAGTAGGCTCTGCTGATGAGAGCGTATACCAAACAGGGCTTTCTCATGTTCTTGAGCATATGATGTTTAAGGGTACAAGCCGTGTTCCGCCAGGGGTTTCATCTAAAATTATCGCTGAATATGGCGGAGAGGAAAATGCCTTTACAACGCATGACTATACCGCTTACTACCAATACTGGAATGCAAGCCGTCTCCCTATTAGCTTTGAATTAGAAGCAGATCGGATGAGAGGCCTAATCTTTCCAAAAGAAGAATTTATAAAAGAAATGCAAGTTGTCATGGAAGAACGCAGAATGCGCGTAGAGGATAATCCTACCGGCACTGCTTATGAACGATTCATGGCTGTTGCAAACACTGCTAATCCCCAACGTAATCCCGTTATTGGCTGGATGCATGATCTAGAAAAACTGACAATTGAAGAAGCAAAGAATTGGTATAACCTTTGGTATGCGCCCAACAATGCAACAATTGTGATTATAGGTGATGTAGATCCTGAAGAATCCTTTGAACTTGCTAAAAAATATTTTGGCCCGATTCCCTCAAAAGTACTACCAAGACGTGAACCGCTAAAAGAAGTTATAAGCCTGGGCGAGCGCAGACTTCAAATTAAAGTTCCCGTACGCTTAAGCAATCTATACATGGGTTTTAACGTCCCAAGTCTTACCACAACTAAAGAAGAGTGGGAGCCCTACGCACTAGAAATGCTGGTATCGGTATTAGATGGTGGCTTTAGCGCCAGAATGGAAAAAGAATTAATTCGTGATAAAAAAATTGCTGCCTCAATTGGTACTAGCTACTCTGCTTTTGAAAGAGGCGACTCCCTACTACTTATCAGTGCGCTCCCTAATACGCCAAATACACTGGCAACACTGGAAAATGCTATCTGGGAAATGTTGGAAAAATTAAAAACTGACCCGATTAGTGCTGTAGAAATTGAGAGAGTAAAAGCGCAGCTTATTTCTGAGCATATTTATCAGATGGATTCGATTGCCAGCCAAGCAACAGAAATTGGCTCGCTTGAAAGCCTCGGGCTAGATTGGCGACTTAGCGAAACAACGCTTGAAAAGATTAAAATGATTACACCTGAACAGATCCAAAAAGTCGCCCAAACTTATTTAACCAAGGACCGATTGACCGTTGCTGAAGTCATCCCCGTTGAATTTAAAATTCAGGAAGTACCACAAAATATGAATGGTGAGAATAAAACAGCACCTGCCCCGATTACAGCTGAGGCCAATGAAAATGCAGAGTAAAAAACCCATACTTAAATATCACGCCGCTTCACGCCAAAAAGGGAAAACAAGCTTGCCCGTTAAATACTTACTACTTGGTTTTTCTTTAGTTGTCTTACTTGCCATTCTTTTATTAAATCTAGAAGAGGGAACACAAAACAGCACTGCACCCGTTACACAGCCACCCACCTCTTTATCAACGGAGGAGACTGCTACTGATAAGGAAATAGCGCAAATAGAAGAGGGTATTAAGCTAGAGACGCTGAAAAATATTGACAAAATGAGCTATAAAAAAACTCATTTGCCTATTGAGCACTGGACATCACCCAATGGCGCTCAGATTTATTTTATGCGTGTCCCTGAAATTCCCATGGTTGATGTTCGCCTACATTTTTACGCGGGAAGCTCTCGTGATGGAGATATTCCAGGAACCGCAAAACTTACGAATGCCATGCTTGGTGAAGGATCTAAGGAACACAATGTTGATGAGATTACGGCAGGCTTTGAAAGCTTAGGTGCTAAGTTTGTTGTCGAATCAGTGAGGGATGTTGCTGTTGCACAATTAAGATCATTAACAGACCCTGCTTATTTAAATCCTGCTCTTGATTTATTTGCAGAGGTTATTGGCAAGCCTTCTTTCCCTGAGGACAACTTCAAAAGAAATATTAACTTGATGCAAGTTGCACTCAAAGAGCAAGAACAGCAACCCAGTGTGCTTATTTCAAATCGTTTTTTTTCTACGTTGTTTAAGCAACACCCCTATCAAAACCCACCACAAGGCACAAAGGAATCGATTGAGAAAATCAATATCGACATAATGAAAAATTTTTATGATACGTACTATGTGACTCAAAACCTGATCATGGCAATAGTGGGTAATATTACAAAATCACAAGCCGAAGAGATTGCTCGTGCTTCAACCCAATTTCTCAAAAGAGGTCAAAAAGTAACGAAATTACCACCCACACTCCCGACGCATGCTGACCATATTCACATCCAGTTCCCAAGCCAACAAACACATCTTTTTATAGGTTCGCTTGCTATTCCTAACGGGCATCCTGACTTTATTGCTTTATCAGTTGGTAATGAAGTACTTGGTGGTGGCGGCTTTAACTCTATTTTGAATCAGGTTATTCGTCAGGATCGAGGCTTATCTTACAGTGTCAGTAGCACCTTTGCGCCCATGCTATCCAGTGGCGGTTTTTATATTAATCTACAAACTAAAAATGCCTCAGCAAAGGAAGCTCTACAGATTACTTTGGATATACTGAGGAATTTTATTGAAAAAGGCCCCTCTGACGCCCAACTACAAAAGGCAAAAGAAAATATTATCGGTGGACATGCTTTAAGAACAGCAACAAACACCTCAATTGCCTCAAACTTAGGAATAATTGGCTTTTATGAGCTGCCTATTACTTATGTTGATGATTTTACAGAAAAAGTAACTCAAGTAACTAAAGAGGAAATTCAAAAGGCTTTTCAAAACATTATTGATATGAACCGCCTGGTTATTGTGACATTAGGGCCAGAAGCACTGAATCAGTCGTTAGGCGTTACGCCTGAACAAGACGTAAAAAAGGAATAAATACACAAAAAGTGAATTGATTCATAAATTTCCCCTGTGATACTTTAGTCGCCTCAGCAATATCCTTTTTGTTTTGCCGCTTTATCACAGGGATTCTTTATGCCTATCATTAATAAAAACAATATATTGACGACGGTCTTGTTATCTATTCTATCAATTTCAGCTAACGCTAAAGATGCTTCACTCTTTGAAAACTTTGAAAGTGTTTACTTTCGCACGATTCAAAATATCACGATTGAAAAAAATGGCGTATCTGCCTTATTCGAAGGCGGTGCCATTTACTTTTCATCCAAAAATCTCCACTATTCAGGGTCGCACTCTTGGTTAGTTGCGGCAAGCGGCAACTCTGAAGCTGGCTTAAGTTCAGGGGAAGGCTTTATTAAACCTAAAGGAAACACTCGTTATGTTTCAGCACTCGTCAGAGCTGAAAATCAATTTACGTGTGGCTTTATTCAAGCAGCGGATAGCAAAAACAATCTAATTTATGAACAGCAAATTGTCAGTTCAGAATGGTTGCCTGTTGAAATATATGTGCCTGACGGCAAGGATCCTATTAAGGAAATCCGTATTAGTCATTGTGGTTCAACAGGGTTAATTGCCGTTGACGATCTAGTCATTAGCACTAAAGATGAGGATGAAAAATCAGGAAGCTTTTCAGTCTCACTTATTTTAAGCATAATAGGCATTTTCGTGATAAAAGCCAGATCACGTCTTTTCCCAAAAATATTCTCATAAGGTTCAGTAAATGATACTTTCGCAAAGCTTTAAAAAACAGTTACGCTCAATCGGACACCAACTAAACCCTGCCGTAATTATTTCTTCTAAAGGGTTACATGAAAACCTATTAATTGAAATGAAAACCGCCTTAGATAATCATGAGCTTATCAAAATAAAATTAGTAAATGAAAACCGCGAAGAAAAGAAAGAGTGGGAAAAATCAATTTGCGAAACACTCGCTGCTGAACTTATTCAACGTGTAGGCAATGTTCTGCTAGTCTACAAAAAATCAGAAGAACAAAATACAAAACTATCCAATGTTGTGAGATTCAATATCAAAGGCTAGTTATATTCTATGAGCTTACGCCGAGTCTCTCGGCGCCGATTTTGGAAAGACGAGCCTAAATCATTTTAGGCCCGTCTTTTATGTGCTACTTAAACTAAGTGCTACTTAAACTAATCGCTATTTAAACATAGTCAACGGTAACAATTTCATACTCTACCGCACCGCTTGGCGTCTCAACCTTAGCAACATCGCCAGCTTCTTTAGAAACTAAAGCGCGCGCAATTGGAGAAGAAACAGATATTTTATTCTGTTTAATATTCGCCTCATCCTCACCAACAATTTTATAAATTTTTTCTTCGTCCGTTGCAAGATTAACTAATTTTACTGTTACGCCAAATATTACTCTTCCGCTATTTTGCATCTTCGTTACATCAATCACTTGAGCATCAGATAGCTTTGATTCAATCTCTTTAATTCTACCTTCTGAAAAACTCTGCTGCTCTCTTGCCGCATGATATTCAGCATTTTCTTTTAAGTCACCATGAGCACGCGCCTCTGCTATAGCCTGAGTAATTTGAGCCCTCTCTGTTGTCTTTCGAAAAACCAACTCTTCTTTGAGCCGCTCATATCCATCCACCGTCATTGGCACTCTTTTCATAAAACTCACCCATATAACTTGCTTATTTTTGAGAATTTCAAATCAATTTACGCAATCTCATCATGTAACGATTGAATACTTCTAACAGAAGTATCATTTGATTTCATATAAGCCAAGGCCAAGCAAATTGCTTGGGCACCTGCCAATGTTGTTGTACAAGTCACTTTATGCTGTAACGCAGAACGCCTAATTAAAAAAGAGTCAGCTATCGCAAGCTTCCCTTCTGTTGTATTAATCACAAGATTAATCTCATCATTTTTAATTCGATCAACAATGTGGGGCCTGCCCTCTTTGACTTTATTAACAATGTCACAAGAAACACCCGCATCCAGAATAATTTTTGCTGTACCTCTTGTTGCCACTAATGTAAAACCAAGCGCGATTAAGTCACGAGCAACCTGCACAACAGCTTGTTTATCAGCTTCTTTTACGCTAATAAAAACACGGCCTGCAGCAGGAAATTTCTCTCCCGCGCCCACGCTCGCTTTATAAAACGCCTCTGCAAAAGTTAACCCTACCCCCATGACTTCGCCGGTTGAACGCATTTCAGGACCAAGAATAGGATCAACACCCGGGAATTTAACAAAGGGAAAAACTGCTTCTTTTACTGAGAAAAAATGAGGGATGATTTCATGTTCAAAATTCTGTTGAGATAAAGACTGGCCAACCATACATCTTGCGGCAATTTTAGCAAGAGATCGTCCTATGCATTTAGAGACAAAAGGTGCCGTTCTTGATGCACGAGGATTCACTTCTAAAACATAAACATCTTCGCCCTGAACAGCAAACTGAGCATTCATTAAGCCTACAACACCAAGCTCTAATGCCATATGAATCATCTGCTCTCGAATTCGAGTTTGAATCTCAAGCGATAAACTATAAGGAGGCAAAGAACAGGCAGAATCTCCCGAGTGAATTCCTGCTTGTTCGATATGCTGCATAATTGCACCAATGACAACATGCGTTCCATCGCTGACAGCATCCACATCAACTTCAATCGCATTACTTAAGAAATAATCAAGCAAAATAGGACTTTCAGGCGAAACTTTTACCGCTTCAGTCATATAGCGCGCAAGCTCTATTTCATCATAAACAATCTCCATGGCGCGCCCACCCAAAACAAAGGAAGGCCTTACAACAAGAGGAAAAGTTAATTCTTTTGCTGACGCAATTGCTTCGTCCTTACTCATAACCGTTCTATTAGGTGGCTGCTTTAAGTCAAGCTTTTCTAAAACTAATTTAAATAAGGCTCTATCTTCAGCACGATCAATTGCATCAGGACTTGTACCAATGATAGGTACGCCTTCCCTTTTAAGAGCCTGAGCAATTCTTAGTGGCGTCTGCCCGCCAAACTGAACAATAACGCCAACAGGCTTTTCTTTATCAATAATGGAAAGCACATCCTCTACTGTTACAGGCTCAAAATAAAGACGATCAGAGGTATCATAATCAGTTGATACCGTTTCAGGATTGCAATTGATCATGATTGTCTCATAGCCATCTTCTCGTAACGCAAGCGCAGAATGAACACAACAGTAATCAAACTCAATACCTTGGCCAATTCGATTAGGGCCACCGCCTAAAATCACAATTTTCTTACGATTTGTCGGCATTGCTTCACACTCAGCATCGTAAGTCGAATACATATAAGCAGTATCGGTAGAAAACTCTCCGCCGCAAGTATCAACTCTTTTATAAGCAGGCTTAACACCAAGCTGTAATCGATATGCTCTTACTTTAGATTCATTAACACTTAAAATTTCAGCAAGACGAGAATCAGAAAAACCCTTACGCTTCAATCGCGTTAAATCATCAGAAGATAAATCCTCTAAAGTTTGATTGGCTAGTTTTTTCTCCTCCAAGACAAGATCTTCGATATAAGTTAAAAACCAAGGATCAATAAAAGTTAGCTCAAATATCTTCTCGTTACTCCAGCCAAAACGCATTGCATCAGCAACAATAAGAATACGGTTGGGGCCGCAGTGCGTTAATTGATGGGTTAAAATCTGTTCTACGTCTGGCGAGAATAAATCAACCTGCGGGGTTAAGCCGTTATAACCCATCTCAAGACCGCGCAATGCTTTTTGAAATGACTCTTGAAAAGTACTCCCCATCGCCATAACTTCGCCCACAGACTTCATTTGTGTTGTCAAAATAGGTTCAGCGCAAGGAAACTTTTCAAACGTAAAACGCGGGATTTTTGTAACGACATAATCAATAGAAGGCTCAAAGGAAACGGGGGTTTTCCCTCCCGTAATATCATTCCTTAACTCATCAAGCGTATAGCCTATAGCAAGCTTGGCCGCGACTTTAGCAATCGGAAAACCAGTAGCCTTGGAAGCTAAAGCAGAAGATCTACTAACACGCGGATTCATTTCAATAATTACCATCCGCCCATCAGCAGGATTGATGGCGAACTGGACATTTGATCCGCCTGTTTCAACACCTACTTTTCTCAATACCGCAATCGAGGCCTGCCTCATCTGCTGATATTCTTTATCAGTTAAAGTTTGCGCAGGTGCCACAGTAATTGAATCGCCCGTATGAATACCCATTGGATCCAAATTTTCTATAGAACAAATAATGATGCAGTTATCATTGCGATCCCTGACCACTTCCATCTCATACTCTTTCCAACCAATCAGCGACTCATCAATAAGCAATTCTTTCGTCGGTGATAAATCTAAGCCTCGCTCACAAATTTCAACAAATTCTTCACGATTATAGGCAATGCCACCCCCGCTACCACCCAAAGTAAAAGAGGGACGAATAATTGCCGGAAAACCAAGCCGAGATTGAACCTGCAAAGCTTCATCAATGCTATGAGCAATACCACAACGTGCTGTATCAATTCCAATTTCAGCCATAGCTTTTCCAAACTTCTGGCGATCCTCGGCCGTATTAATCGCCTCTTTAGAAGCACCAATCAGCTCAACATTAAATTTTTCTAAAATACCTTCCCGATCAAGATCCAGCGCACAATTCAGTGCTGTTTGTCCGCCCATGGTAGGCAGTAACGCACAAGGTCTTTCTTTTTCAATAATCCTTGCTACTGTTTGCCAAGTAATAGGCTCAATATAAACCGCTTCCGCAGTGGAAGGATCCGTCATGATCGTTGCGGGATTAGAGTTAATCAGAATAACGCGAATACCTTCTTCGCGTAACGCCTTACACGCTTGCGTCCCTGAATAGTCAAATTCACAAGCCTGCCCAATCACGATAGGACCTGCACCGATTATCAAAACACTTTTTATCTCTTGACGCTTTGGCATGGTGGTTTAACACTTACTCTTGAATTGAAAATACATGAAATTTCTTCGCTATTTTTAACAGCCCTTGCAACGCTTAACAAAACAAATAAGAATGTTGCTCCCTCATAATCACAGAGCAGACTTTTTCATTAACTCAATAAAATGATCAAATAAAACGCCAGCCTCTTGTGGGCCAGGGCTTGCCTCAGGATGACCCTGAAAGCTAAAAGCAGGCAATGTTTTATGATGGATCCCTTGAATCGTGCCATCAAATAAAGAAACATGCGTTACTGACATAAAGCTAGGCAAAGTGCTTTCTTCTACCGTAAAACCATGATTCTGACTTGTAATAAAAACCTTCTTACTCTCTAAGCACTGTACAGGATGATTTGCACCATGATGGCCAAACTTCATCTTTTCTGTCTTTGCACCACTTGCCAAGGCAAGAATCTGATGACCCAGACAAATACCAAAAAGTACAATTCCCTTATTTAAAAAGACTTTTACTGCCTCAATAGCATAAGAACAAGACTGAGGATCACCTGGGCCATTCGACAAAAAAACGCCATCAGGATTCATAGCTAACACTTCTTCTGCAGAAGTTTTGGCAGGAACAACCGTCACACTGCAACCGCGATTAACTAGCATTCGTAAAATATTAGATTTAACGCCAAAATCGTAAGCAACAACTTTGAAAATAGGATCTTCTTTTTTAGCTGGCTGGGATAGCCATACATTTTCATGCCATGCATAAGGGGAAGAAGTTGTCACAACTTGAGCTAAATCAAGACCAGCAAGACCTCGAAAAGACTTAGCAAGCTCAACCGCTCTACGCTCATCACTGTTCCTCTCAGCGGCATTACCCCTCTCAGCCATATCATCAATTACCATAATGCACGCACCTTGGACGCCTACTTCTCGCAAATGACGGGTTAAAGCACGCGTATCAATATCAGCAATAGCAACCACATTTTCATCCACAAGAAATGACTGCAAGCTTTTCTCGCTTCGCCAACTAGAAACAACAGGGGAGAGCTCACGAATCACCAAGCCCTTTGCCCATACTTTTGCAGACTCACCATCTTGCTTATTTGTGCCCACATTACCAATATGAGGATACGTAAGCGTGACAATCTGCTCACAATAGGAAGGATCTGTGAGGATCTCCTGATAACCTGTCATTGACGTGTTAAAAACAATTTCGCCCACTGCAAAACCAGGAGCGCCTATTGAAACCCCTCTAAAAACAGTACCATCTGCTAATGCTAAAACCGCCGAATGAGACAACGAGAACCTCCGAATAAGACACACCTATAAGATCCAGGCCAATTCGTCTTCAAAACAATAACTGTGCTACTTATGGACTAAAATTTCTGCCGTACCCTTTTACTACCGCAAAGTGCGCAGCCTGCCGCAGTTGTACCGCTTACCATAACAGCACACAGCATAATCACTTGTGCTTTTTGCGGTAAAAAACCTCAACGAAAAGATAAAACTAGAAAAATAAATAAAAACTGTTACAAACAAAACGCAAAAAGAAAGGCTTCCAAGAGGAAGAATGACTTGAAACTAACGGCGAATAATACAAAAAGATTAGATCAATGGAAAGAACGAAATTTAATTTATCTCCTTTAACCCCAGAATATCCTGCATATCAAATAGTCCATACTGCTTTCCTTGCAGCCAAATTGCGGCTCGAACAGCTCCTTTAGCAAAATTCATTCGATTTGTTGCGCGGTGTGTAAGCTCTAAACGCTCGCCATCAGACGCAAATAAAACCGTATGGTCTCCTACAATATCGCCCGCTCTCACTGTCTCAAACCCAATAGTCTTTCTCTCTCTTGCACCAGTTTGTCCTTGCCGACCATACACTGCACATGAAGACAGGTCTCTTTTTAATGTATCAGCGATAATCTCACCGATACGCACGGCCGTACCAGAAGGTGCATCAACTTTATGCCGATGATGCGCCTCAATAATTTCAATATCGACTTCATCAGCAAGCACTTTTGCGGCAATTTCAACCAACTTAAAAAGTACGTTAACGCCAACACTCATATTAGGCGCAAAACACACCGCAACTTTTTTAGAGCTTTCTAACAAAATATTTTTTTGCTCTTGATTTAAGCCTGTTGTACCAACAACAAGCTTTACACCTTTTTTAGCACAAAGCTGCGCATGATAGGCCGTTGCTTCAGGTGACGTAAAATCAATTAAAATATCTACATTATCTAAACCAAGCTCAAAGTCAGAAGAAATCGAAACATTAAGCGTCTCACTAATTCCTGCCAACTGACCTGCATCAAAACCCAAAAAAGGGCTTTGCGAATGCTCAAAAGCAGCCCCTAAACAAATTGCGCTGGCATCTTCCGTAATTGCCAACACAAGATTGCGCCCCATCCTACCCGCAGCACCCGCTATACCAATTCGCAACATAAAAAACCCTTTTAGCCAGTCTAATCATAAAAATAAAAGACCTTTAAAGCTTAAGGTCATCAAAAAAACCTTTCACCCCTTCAAACCACGAGTTCTTTTTAGGAGACTGCTTATTGCCGTCTTTTTCCAGAGAATCCTGAAACTGTTTCAGCAAGTCTTTCTGAGGCTTGGTCAAATTCACAGGCGTTTCTACCACTACCCGGCACAGCAAGTCACCCTTACTACCCCCCCGCAAAGACTGAACACCTTTTCCACGAAGCCTAAAAAGCTTACCGGTTTGTGTTTCAGCTGGAATTTTAAGCCTTACTTTGCCATCCAGTGTAGGCACATCCATCTCGCCGCCTAACGCTGCATCAATAAAACTTATCGGCACTTCAGTATAAAGATCTTGCTCTTCGCGCTTAAAAATAGCGTGCTCTTTAACGATAATCTGAACATATAAATCGCCTGTCTGACCACCATTTCTGCCCGCACTACCTTCGCCAGTTAACCTTACGCGATCACCGTTATCAACACCTGCAGGAATTTTCACGGAAACGTTTTTAACTTTCTCTGACTGCCCTGTTCCTCGACAACCACCACAAGGATCACTAATAACCTGCCCCCGACCACGACAACTTGGGCAAGTTTGCTGTATCGCAATAAAACCTTGTTGAATCCTAACCTGACCAGCACCATTACATGTGCGACAACTAACAGGTTTAGAACCAGGCTTAGCACCCGAACCTTCGCATAACTCACAACGTACATGCGTCGGAATTTTAATTTCAACCTGAGCACCACGCACTGCCTGCTCTAAATCAATCTCTAAGTTGTACTGTAAATCAGACCCACGGTTGCTCCCGCCAGCACGTGCACCACCAAAAAACTCGCTGAAAGCTTCGCCAAATATATCTGAAAAACTAACGCCATCGCCTGCATTACCACCACTAAAACCTCCTTGAGAGGGATCAACACCAGCATGGCCAAAACGATCATAGGCTGGACGTTTTTGAGCATCAGATAGAATTTCATAAGCTTCTTTTGCTTCTTTAAAACTTGACTCTGCGTCCTTGTCCCCAGGATTACGATCAGGATGGTATTTCATAGCTAATCGCCGATAAGCTTTTTTTATTTCCTGATCATCTGCTGTTTTTGAAATACCCAGCACTTCGTAGTAGTCTTTTTTTGCCATATCACTGCATCCAATACAAAAAGCCCCGCAGCGCTCAGAGGGAAAGTCCTCGCTGCAGGGCAGTTAAAAAAATCAATCACTTACCAACAAACGCGCCCAAGCGCTACTTGTCTTCTTTGACTTCCTCGAACTCAGCATCAATGACACCATCATCTTTCTGACTTGACGCTGTAGCACCAGCTTCCTGCTGAGGACTGGTCGACTGGCCTGACGCATAAGACTGCTGGGCTAGCTGAGCAGAATGCTCTGTCAAAACAGCAATTTTAGCTTCAAGCTCTTTAATATCATCGCCCCTTGCTGCTTGCTCTAGATCTGTAATAGCGGCGTTGATCTTCTCTTTATCAGCTGCACTGACTTTATCACCCAAATCAGCCAATGTTTTCCTTGTCGCATGAATCATGCCGTCAGCCGTATTTCTTGCCTTAGCAATCTCTTCAAACTTACGATCAGCTTCAGCATTCGCTTCAGCATCACGCATCATTCGCTTAATCTCTTCTTCTGAAAGACCGCTAGAAGCTTTAATAACAACCGATTGCTGCTTGCCGGTTGCCTTATCTTTAGCCGACACATTTAAAATACCATTTGCGTCGATATCAAACGTTACTTCAACCTGAGGAACACCACGAGGTGCCGCAGGTAGATCACCTAAATCAAAACGACCAAGAGATTTGTTTTGGGTAGCCTGCTTACGCTCGCCCTGCAAAACATGAACCGTAACGGCTGTCTGATTATCTTCTGCTGTAGAAAACACCTGAGAAGCCCGTGTTGGAATGGTTGTATTTTTCTCAATAATTGAGGTCATAACGCCGCCAAGCGTCTCGATTCCCAAAGTTAAAGGGGTAACATCAAGCAACAAGATATCTTTAACATTACCAGATAAAACAGCACCTTGAATGGCTGCGCCTATTGCAACAGCCTCATCAGGATTAACATCTTTCTTAGGCTCTTTACCAAAGAAGTCTTTCACTTTTTGCTGCACAAGTGGCATACGGGTTTGACCACCCACCAAAATAATTTCATTTATTTCAGAAGGATTCTTACCTGCATCTTTCATCGCAATCTGGCAAGGCGCAATCGTTCTTGCAACTAAATCTTCAACTAAAGCCTCAAGCTTAGAACGCGTCACTTTAATATTTAAATGCTTAGGGCCTGAAGCATCAGCGGTAACGTAAGGTAAGTTAACTTCTGTTTGCTGACTGGAAGACAACTCAATTTTTGCTTTCTCAGCCGCTTCTTTCAAACGCTGCAAAGCCAAAGGGTCTTTTTTCAAATCAATGCCAGACTCTTTCTTAAACTCATCCGCCAAATACTCAATGAGTCTCATATCAAAATCTTCGCCGCCTAAAAATGTATCGCCATTTGTCGATAACACTTCAAATTGATGCTCGCCATCTACATCAGCAATTTCAATAATTGAAACATCAAAGGTTCCACCGCCTAAGTCATAAACGGCAATCACTGAATCTCCACGATTTTTATCCATTCCGTAAGCAAGCGCCGCGGCAGTTGGCTCATTGATAATTCTTTTGACTTCTAAACCGGCAATACGACCTGCATCTTTCGTTGCTTGTCTTTGAGAGTCATTAAAATAAGCAGGAACAGTAATAACCGCCTCACGCACTTCTTCGCCTAAATAGTCTTCAGCTGTTTTCTTCATTTTTTTCAAAACTTCAGCTGACACCTGAGGAGGCGCAATTTTGCTGCCTCTTGCCTCAACCCATGCATCACCATTATCTGCTGCAACAATCTTATAAGGCACCATTCCAACATCTTTTTGTACGACGGAATCAGCATACTTACGACCGATTAATCGCTTGACTGCATAAAGGGTATTTTTAGGATTGGTTACGGCCTGACGCTTTGCCGACTGCCCCACCAAAATCTCTCCATCCTCCGCATAAGCAACAATAGAAGGCGTTGTACGTGCACCTTCAGCATTTTCAATAACCTTGACCTTATCGCCTTCTAAAAACGCAACACATGAATTGGTGGTACCTAAGTCAATACCAATGATTTTTGCCATATATCTATCTCCAGTTAATTTCTTACATTAAAAACACTTACTTTTTAAACTAAAAATGCTTAAGGGCTATATTTGGTCGCCTACACATTTTTCAAGAGAAGGCACTATTTAATTTTGATCATCAGACAGTGGCGCTTTAGAAACTAAAACCATAGCCGGCCTAATAACACGATCAGACAGTAAAAAACCTTTTTGCAATACGGCTAAAACCATATTTGATGCCACATTAATCGACTCTTGCGTCGCAACAGCCTGATGAAATTGAGGATTAAATGCTTGATTAATCGGATCAACAACAGTTACGCCAAATTTTCGTAAAGCATCGATAAATGTACGGTGGGTTAAAACCATACCCTCACGACTTGTCTTTTGAGCCTCATCACCTTCAGGAACAGACTGAATACCCAACTCTAGACTATCAACAACTATTGTTAATTCTGACGTAAACTTTTCCAATGAATACTTATGAGCGTTCTCAACTTCCCTATCAGCGCGTCTTCTCACATTTTGTGCCTCAGCACCCGCACGCAGAACTTCCGCCTTTAAATCTTCACTTACAGATTGAGCCTCACTCAAACGAAGATTAAGACGTTCAATTTCCTGCTTAAGAAAAGCATTTTCTTCGCGAAGCACACTGGGATTCACATCATCCATAACTTCTTCTGGCGCAAAATTCTGATTAAAGCCTTCTTCCAATATTGTTTCATTCTTAGACATGATATACCTCACTAAAACAAAAAAACTTTTACCACCTAGCGGCGCGCACAAAAACAACGCACACAAAAAAATAAAGCGACTCAAAACGCTTAAGGGCTAGAGATGGGGGCTAAATCGTATGATTCAAGGCAACATCAAAAATATTCATTATAATTTTTACCATTAAAAACCGATTAACCACTCTAATCATCCATCCAGCATAACTACAACAAGAACAAAGACTATACTCAAAAATAATTTTGATGTATTTTCATCCGTCCCTAAATTAACCTGAAATAAATTATTGAAAACCAATGCTTACTTTCCTCTCAATTCGCAATATCGCAACCATTGAGAAGCTTGAGGCACAATTCTCAGGCTCATTAAATGTTATTACAGGTGAAACAGGTGCTGGAAAATCTGTACTTTTAGAGTCCCTACAGCTGTTAACAGGTAGCCGTGCGGAAATAAACTATATCCGGCCAAACTGCGATACGGCAGAAATAAGCGCTCAGTTTGAAATTGCACATTATCTCCAAGTGAAAAAATGGCTAGAGGAAAGAGAGTGGGATACTGAAGATAACATCCTACATATCAGACGAATAATTAGTAGAAATGGTCGATCTAAAGTTTTTATTCAGGGCCAGCTTGCTTCAATACAAGAACTTAAAGCACTCGGCTTTTTGCTTATATCAGTCAATAGTCAATTTGCTTTTCAAGCTCTCACTAAAACTGAAAGCCATATTAATTTACTTGATCAATTTGCCAACACACTAACCTTAAGCAAAAAAGTCAAAACACTTTATCATGAGCATGAATTATTACAGAAATCTATTAAAACAATAAAAGCAGATCAGCAGCAAAAACAAGATCGCCTAGCGTTACTTACATATCAAATAGAAGAATTAAAAAACACCGCTATAAGCGCCGAAGAAATAGAGGCATTAGAAAATAAGCAAGCTTGCTTGAGTCAAGCACACAAACTAAAACAGACAGCCTCGGAAGTTAAGTATCACTTACAGGAAAATACAAGCCAAAACATCCTACAATTGCTCAGCAAGCATACCGTCAAACTAAACCCACTAAGCCATCTCTCTCCAAAACTACATAATGCAAATCAACTTATCCAATCAGCAATAATACAAATTGAAGAAGCCTGTACAGAGTTGGATTTAATATCCTCAGATAGCGAAGAAAAACAAGAAGAGCTTTCGCAGATAGAAACTAAACTTAACCTAGTCTATCTCGCAGCCAGAAAATACAAGATCAAACCACAAAATTTGTTTGAACATAAAATCAACTTAGAAAAAGAATACCAACTACTCTCTCCCTCCCAAAAAACACTAGAACAGCTTGAAAACAAGCTTAAAAATTCGACATCAGACTATAACGATGCCGCTCAAATACTAAGCCAAAAACGTCAAGATGCCTGCCCAGAATTCATAAAAGCGGCCACTGAAACTATTCGATTACTGGGTATGCCGCACGCACAGTTTAACGTTGAGCAGGACACTGATACACAACGAATACCAACAGAAAAAGGAATAGATGATATCCATTTTCTTATTTCAACGAATCCAGGCATACCTATTCAACCGCTACAAAAAATTGCATCAGGCGGAGAACTATCAAGAATATGCCTTGCCATTTATACAATTATTTCGAATAAATCTGGAAAAAACATGGAAAGCAAAACGTTAGTATTTGACGAAATGGATACAGGTATCAGCGGATCAATCGCTGAAATGGTAGGACACTTACTAAAAAAGCTAGGGAAACAATTCCAAGTACTTTGCGTTACTCATCTTCCACAAGTTGCAGCACAAGCAAATACACACTTTAGATTAAGCAAAGAAGTTGCAAATGAATTAACTTATACAAAAATAGAACAAGTAGAAAATAACGAAAAGGTTAATGAGATAGCTAGATTGCTAGCAGGAATACAAGTAACAGAGTTAAGCAGAGCACAAGCAAAAGAAATGCTCGATCTTGCAGAGCAAGACTAGGGCCTGTTGAACTTTCAAGATAAGTAATTGATTTAAAAAGACAAGCTCGTATCATTGGTTTCGCCAAAAACCACAAAGACACGAGCCTGCCATGCCCCGAACAATACTCACGGATGAATTTTGGTCGAAGTTATTGCCAATTC
>CAMAPQ010000024.1 GCA_945860125.1 Klebsiella pneumoniae | reverse complement strand
ATTATTATCGTCCTACTAATCCTGATATTGCGAAAGAAAATAAGGCGCAGTTTCCTGAGGTTCAATTATTCACGGTGGATGAAGTGTTTGGTGGGTGGCAAGAAGCGCAAAAAAAACATTTTAGTGACGGCGGCACTTTTGACCGTATTTATCAATAGTTGACCGTATTTATCAAAAAAATAGACAAGAAAAAGGGATAAAATTAAATGGCTTTAATCAAAAAATTCAGTGTACTCCCAGGTTTTAAAATATCACTTGGTTATACCTTGCTGTATCTATCACTCATTGTATTGATTCCTCTTTCCGCTATTTTTTTAAAGACAGCGGAACTTGATTCTTGGGATGCTTTTTGGAAAATTGTCACAGCACCTCGCGTCGTTGCCTCTTATAAACTTAGCTTTGGTGCTTCGCTGCTTGCCGCCTTAATTAACGCTTTTTTTGGGCTTTTAATTGCGTGGGCTTTAGTGCGTTACTCTTTCCCAGGCAAAAAACTTCTAGATGCATTAATCGACTTACCTTTTGCTTTGCCAACAGCGGTTGCTGGTATTGCCTTAACGGCGATCTATGCCCCTCAAGGGTGGTTTGGGCAATATCTCACCCCGCTTGGCATTAAAGTCGCATTTACCCCGCTTGGGGTTTTAGTCGCCTTGGTATTTATAGGGTTACCTTTTATTGTCAGAACGGTGCAACCTGTTCTTGAAGATTTAGAAATAGAGTTAGAAGAAGCTGCGGCGAGTTTAGGGGCTAGCCGATGGCAAATCATAAGATATATCATCCTCCCCGTTTTACTACCGGCTTTACTCACAGGTTTTGCTTTGTCTTTTGCGCGTGCCGTCGGTGAATATGGCTCAGTTATTTTTATAGCCGGCAATATTCCCATGATTTCTGAAATTACGCCGTTGATGATTATCACAAAACTCGAACAGTACGATTTTAAAGGCGCTACTGCCATTGCCTCAGTGATGCTTATTTTTTCTTTTTCACTGTTGCTTATTATTAACTCACTACAGGCTTGGGCATCGTACCGAACAGGGAGACAAAAATAAATGAATCACCCGCCTTTACCACCCTTACAAAATAAAGGTTCACGTTATGAAAAAAATTTAGCAACACGTGAACCGACTTTGGTTAAAGCCTTAATATTAGGTTTGTGCTTCCTATTTTTTTCATTTTTTGTATTAATGCCCTTAATTGTTGTGTTTGTTGAAGCATTAAAAAAAGGTTTTGGTACGTATGCCGTTATGCTTACAGATTCAGATACGTTATCTGCCATTCGTTTAACGTTAATTGCAGCGGCATTGGCTGTACCGCTTAATTTAATTTTTGGGATTTATGCTGCTTGGTTAATTGCAAAGTTTGATTTTAAAGGGAAGCATTTTCTCATTACGTTTATTGACTTACCGTTTTCTGTTTCGCCTGTTATTGCAGGGCTGATGTATGTCTTATTATTTGGTACGGGCGGCTGGTTAGGCGATTTCTTAAGCGAACACAACATTGAAATTATTTTTGCCGTGCCCGGTATTGTGCTTGCAACAACCTTTGTGACTTTTCCTTTTATTGCCCGAGAATTAATTCCTTTGATGCAGGCGCAAGGTCGAGAAGAAGAAGAGGCCGCAGTTGTTTTAGGGGCAAGCGGTTGGCAAACATTTTGGCGAGTTACCTTGCCTAATATTAAATGGGGGCTGATTTACGGCGTCGTGTTATGTAATGCGCGTGCCATGGGTGAATTTGGGGCGGTCTCTGTTGTTTCTGGCCATATTAGAGGCTTAACCAATACCATGCCGCTACATATTGAAATTTTATACAATGAATATAATGCGGTTGCTGCCTTTGCCGTGGCGTCCCTACTAGCTTTGCTGGCATTAGTCACCTTGGCAATTAAAACTTTCGTAGAGTGGAAAATTAATAAGCTCTCTCAAGATATCCACTAAAGGTAAAAAAAATGAGTATTCAAGTTAAAAATATCCATAAATCTTTTGGCAGTTTTATCGCATTGAACGATGTAACGCTTGATTTCCCAGCGGGAGAACTCGTTGCGCTTTTGGGCCCTTCTGGTTGCGGAAAAACAACGCTTTTACGTATTATTGCTGGCTTAGAATCAGCTGATAAAGGGCAAGTTCTGCTAGATGGAAAAGATGCTTCTGATAAAGATGTGCAAGAACGACAAGTGGGTTTTGTCTTTCAACACTATGCGCTTTTTCGTCATATGACGGTATTTGATAATGTTGCGTTTGGCTTGCAGGTACGTCCCAAAAAAACAAGACCCAGCAAAGAGGAAATTCGTGAAAAAGTTTTTGCCTTACTAAAATTAGTACAGTTAGATTGGTTAAGTGATCGTTTCCCTGCCCAACTTTCTGGTGGTCAAAGACAACGTATTGCACTAGCCCGCGCCTTAGCGGTTGAACCTAAAGTGCTATTGCTTGATGAGCCTTTTGGCGCGCTAGATGCCAAGGTTAGAAAAGAGTTGCGCAGGTGGTTACGTCGTTTGCATGATGATTTACATATTACCAGCATTTTTGTTACGCATGATCAAGAAGAAGCACTAGAAGTTTCAGATCGTATTGTTCTTTTAAATCACGGGAAAATAGAACAGGTCGGTACGCCAAATGAAGTCTATGAAAACCCTGCCTCCCCTTTTGTTTACAGCTTTCTTGGCGTTGTGAATCTTTTTCATGGTAGAGTTGACGGCGAGCATGTACACGTAGGGAATCACAAGCTCCCGCATAGTGAGGAAAACCTTACGCAAGGGGCTGAAGTTATGGTGTTTGCAAGGCCGCATGAGCTAGAAATTGTGGTTGATACCGCTCACAGTGATGGAATTCTTGCAAAAGTAAGCCGTATTCATTTTTTTGGTGGCTCTGTACGTGTTGAGCTTGATAGTCGATCTGGGGAAACATTACAGCATATCGAGGTTGAACTAAGCCGACAACAAGTTGATTCATTGCACTTGTCTGAAGGGAAAGAAGTACGTTTATTGCCTTCTCGATTACGCGTTTTTGAGCAAGAAAAAAGTAACTAAGTAAAATATGACTTACGCAAAATGGATGTGATATATGGAGATACCTAGCCTTCCTGAAAATGAATTATTCAGAGTGGAATCATTAAAAGCACTTAATATTCTTGATAGTTTGCCAGAAGAACGATTTGACCGAATAGCACGACTTGCTAAAAAACTCTTTGCTGTGCCCATTGCGGTTGTAAGCCTTGTTGATACGAATCGCCAGTGGTTTAAATCTTGCGTAGGATTAGATGCAAAAGAAACACCGCGCGATATTTCTTTCTGCGGGCATGCCATTCTAGGCGATGATATTCTTATGATTCAGGATGCTGCACTTGATGCGCGCTTCAGTGATAATCCTCTGGTAACTGGTTTTCCCCATATTCGTTTTTATGCTGGCTGCCCACTTAAAAGTTCTAATGGGGCTAAACTAGGAACGCTTTGTTTGATTGATCTAGAACCCCGCTTTCTTATTAACGAAGATAAACAGTTACTTCGTGACTTATCAAAAATGGCAGAAGATGAATTAAATGCGCTTGAGTTTTCAACAACAGATGAGCTAACACGATTATCAAATCGCCGTGGCTTTCACATGCTTGCCCATCATGTGTTTCATCAAAGTAAAAATCTTGATACACCTTGTTTATTGTTACTCTTTAATATTGAGGAAGCTAAACAATTAAATGGACCACATAATTCACTCATAACAGATAATCTCACAAAAGATTTTGTAGCACTTTTACTAGCAACTTTTAGAGACTCAGATGTTATTGCAAGAATAGATGAGCATGAATTTGTCGTTTTATTAACCAGTGCAACACAAGCAAAAAATGCAGTTGTTCGTTTTGATCAAGCCCTTAGTGCATATAACAAAGAAAAAGCTGAAAACGCTTCTCTTATATCCCAGACGCCTCTCATACCACTGAGTTTTAAATCTTGCTCTGCTGAGTTTGATACAAAGCATTCTATTGACCTTGATAAACTTTTATGTGAAAAAAGCGCTGAGCTGAGAAAACAAATTTCATAGGACTTATGCAAAATTGATCCAGCGAGGCGTTCTGACGAAGACAGTACTACCTGTACGGCGAGGCGGGACAACAAATCTGGGCAGTTTTGCGTAAGTCCTATTCCATTGAAACACTGAGTATTTAGTTATTAGTTAAGAGTAAGGGGGCGGTATGAATCAGGTATTAAGTGATCAAACAGAAAAAGAGATGCTTTCTTCTGTTTCTCATATTCCAACATTGGTAGAAGCCATTAATATTGAGAATCGGACACATGATGGGCAATCCCATTGGTTAAGAGAGGCCGTCTTAAAAGAGGTGGTGAGCAAGCATCGTGCAACTGTTGAAGAATTAGCTCAGCTCATGCTAATTCTAAATCGAGCGACGCCTGATTTAGCAAGATATGAAGTGAAGGACAAGCTCACTTGTAAAGCCAATATTTTGGTTCAAGAATGTATTGATGAGTGTCTGCCGTCTATTGAGCATCATTTACGCTTATTGCTTGAAAAAGATCTTGAAAGACAGATTAACCGCATATTAGATTAATTTTTTCACTAAAAAAGTATCCTGCTAAAAAAACAATCTTGCAAAAAAAACAGCACTGACAAATGCAACTGTATCAGCAAATAAACTGCAGTAAAGGGCGTAGCGTATTTTTTTAATACCAATGACGCCTGTATATAACGTTAAAACATAAAAAGTTGTTTCGCTCGATCCTTGTATCATTGAAACAAGATGGCCTGCGAAAGAATCTGCGCCTTCCGTTTTCATAACATCAAGCATCATGGCGCGCGCCCCGCTACCACTAAAACTTTTCATGATTGCAGTGGGTAAGGATGATACAAAATCAGTGGAAAAACCCATAAAGTGAAAAAGTGCTTCAACACCATTAACAAGGCTAGGCAGTAACCCACTTTCTCTTAATACACCAACCGCTACTAGCATTGCGATAAGATAAGGTGCCATTTTCAATGCAACCTGGAATCCCTCTTTCGCACCTTCAATAAACTCATCAAAACATTGTACTTTTTTAATCATAGCGGCAATTAAAATAAAGCTGATTAAACAAGCAAGAAAAAGATGTGGGATAAAATTCGCCCTATGAATAAAAAAATGCTGCCCAAAATAATGGGTTAATAAAATAGGGGTTGAGAAAAATAGTACAATGCCAAACAAAAAACACATGCTTTTAAAGGTAAGTAAGTTAATTTTTTGAATCATTAAGACAGACAATAAACCTGCAAACGTTGAAACAAAGCTTGTCATTAATAGCGGAAGAAATATATCAGTCGGTGCCTCAGCGCCCATTTGAGCCCGATACATAAAAACGGTGGAAGGGAAAAAAGTAATGGAAGCGGTATTTAAAACAATAAAAAAAATCTGCGCATCAGATAGGGTGTCTTTTTTTGTGTTTAAAGTTTGCAGTAACTGCATTGCTTTAAGCCCCATAGGGGTTGCTGCGTTATCAAGCCCCAAAAAATTAGCGGAGACATTCATTAATATCGGCTCAAAAGCAGGGTGGCCTTTGGGTATAGAAGGAATAAGAAAAGAGAGTAAAGGGGTAAGTTTAAGGGCTAAATTAGCTACAAAACCAGTTTTTTCAATTATCTTAAATAAACCTAACCAAAAACATAGTAGCCCTGTTAGCCCTATAAGAATATCAATAGCAAGCTTGGTATTTGAAAAAATGACCTGCGTTAGTTTTTCAAAATAAGAAATGTCATTAAAATAAAAGGCCATTAAAGAAGCGAAAAAATACGAAATAATAAATAAAAGAGGCCAAATAATATTCAATTAAAATTCCTTACAAAAAGTAGCATAACAGCATTAAATTATGCTCTAAGCAGCGACAACGGTAGAAAAAAAATAATCTATCTAATCGTATTTTTTACTGAGCTTAATCTCTCTATACTTAAAGCAAGTAGAACGAAAATTTTTTGGTTGTTTGTTTAAAGCAGGTAACCTTCTATGCAGCAGTTGTTAGCAAGACCCCACAATAAAAAAACAAAATATCAAACTCAGCTCAAAAATGGCATTTTGAAAGATAAAATAGAACAAAAGTTAAAAAAAATGAAGGAAAGTACCCCACTTACTTTGCGTAAGATCTATGCTTCTACTAAATATACTTGCCTGGACACATTAAAAGGGAGATGCGAATTTAGCGTTATGAGGAATATTCAAAATATAAGATCAATTTTTTTAGCTTTTTCGCTTGTTTTTTTCGCCTGTACGGCGCAAGCAAAAGCAAGGCAACCTGCTGTTGAGCCCATCTTAACCTTTTATCAAGTGGATAAAAAAGTACAGGCCAAAAGCGCTTATCTTGTTGATGCAAAAACCAATAAAGTATTATTCGCAAGAAATGCAAGCCGCCCTTACCCGCCTGCTAGCACGCTAAAGCTTATGACCGCACTTATTGTTTATGAAAATAAAAAACATTTAGCAAATAATATGATCACTGTTATTCCAAGCGATACGAAAGTAGAGCCGAGCCATGTGCCGCTTATTGCAGGCGAGCAAGTACAAGTTGATACCTTATTAAAAGCGTTACTGGTTGGTTCTGATAATGATTCTGCTATGGCGCTTGCAAGACATACCGCAGGTAGCGTTCCTCAGTTTGTTAATATGATGAATCAAAAGGCAATAATGCTTGGCTGTCAAAACACGCGTTTTATGAATCCTCATGGTTTACCCATTTCAGGCCAATTTACAACAGCAATGGATTTACTAAGAATATTTCAAGCAACAATTAAAATACCAGAATTAAGACGAATAGGAACGACACAAGCCTTTAAATTAAACACAGAAGCAGGCCCTCAAATTGTGAGAAATCATAATAAACTTTTGGGTCGATATGAAGGAATGGGCCCTGCTAAAACAGGATGGACAGCCAGCTCAAGACATACCTATGCCGCTTCTGCTTCCAGAAATGGTCAAGAGTTACACTTGGTTATATTAAACAGCCCTAATAAATGGACAGATGCTAAAGCGCTTTTTGATTATGGCTTTATGGCTTTATCTAATGCGCCTACTCTTTCTGCCGTTGGAAAAAACATTAAAACGACGAATAAAGTTACTTCTATTAAACGTTAACTTAATTAAAGGCAATAATTTATTTACTGCCTTTTCTGCCATCCCTCCATATTAATGAGGAAATGATTTTCCTCATTTGCATTTTTCTCTTTTAGCTTTACACTCGCAACAGCTTAAATTTTTTTATTACATGGTGTTACAGGTATCGTTATATGTCTCATACAAACTCGCCTAATTCTAGCTTTAAATTGTGCACGACTCGTTACATGGAATCGTTAAAATGTCATATTTATGAATATGAACATCTTAAAACCGGTGCAAAACATATTCATCTAGCAAATGATTATTCAGAAAATGTTTTCATGGTTGCCTTTAGAACCTTCCCGCAGGATTCCAGCGGCTCAGCGCATATTCTCGAACATACTGCGTTATGCGGCAGTGAAAAATATCCTGTGAGAGATCCTTTCTTTCTCATGATTAGGCGCTCATTAAATAGCTTTATGAATGCCTTTACAGCGAGCGATTGGACGGCTTATCCTTTCGCAACTCAAAATAGGCAAGACTTTGACAATCTGCTGTCTGTTTATCTTGATGCAGCGTTCTTCTCACGGTTACACCCACTTGATTTTGCTCAAGAAGGTATTCGAGTTGAATTTGAAAAAATGGATGACCCCACCACTGACCTTGTTTATAAAGGCGTTGTTTTTAATGAGATGAAAGGGGCTATGAGTGCGCCTTCAAGTATGTTGTATCGTACCTTATCCCAATATTTATGCCCCACAACAACTTACCATTATAATAGTGGCGGCGATCCTGAGCATATTCCTGATTTAACTTATGATCAGCTTATTACCTTTTATAAAACCTATTATCATCCTTCAAATGCGATTTTTTTTACCTTTGGTAATATTGATGCGCAAACACATCAAGCAGTCTTTGAAAAAAACGTACTATCACGTTTTGATCGTTCACCTCACTTTTTTAGTGTTCCGCTTGATAAGCGTTATGCGGCGCCCTTGAAAGTTGAAACATCTTATAGTTTTGAAGGAAAAGACACGCAAAAACAGACACATCATGTGCTTGCTTGGTTATTAGATGAAAGTATTGATGCGCAAAAGAAACTAGAATGCCAACTGCTCAAAGATATTCTTTTGGATAACAGCTCAAGTCCCTTAAGGCATGCGCTTGAAACTTATCCCCATGCAGGAAACCTCTCACCGCTTTGTTTCTTAGAAGATGGTCACCGTGAAATGAGTTTTGTGTGTGGTGTTGAAGGCTCTGATCCTGAGCATGCTGAGCATTTTGAAAACTACGTAATGGAACTGCTGACAAAATTAGCGCACGACGGCATTGAACAATCGCAAGTTGACGCCATGCTTCATCAATTTGAACTAAAACAGCGTGAAATTACAGGCGATCGTTATCCCTTTGGATTACAACTTATTCTTGAAATTCTACCGACAGCCATTCATCGTGGTGATGTTTTTGCCTCGCTTGATCTTGAAAATTCATTGAGTAAATTAAGAGAAGCTTTTTCATCACCTGAGTTTGTCAAAAAACAGATCCAGCGTCTTTTTCTAGATAATGCGCACCGCGTCAGATTAACGCTAAAACCTTCTTCTGAAATGAGCGATATTAAATTGTGCGCAGAAAAAGCGCGACTTGAAAAAATAAAATCTCAGTTTACTGATGAAGAAAAACAAGAGGTGATTAAAACTGCCCAAGCGCTAAAAGCACGACAAGAAGCAATAGATGATGAAAATATTTTACCAAAAGTGACTTTGAATGATGTGCCTAAACAGGGTGTTTATCTAAAACCAAAAATTGATAGTCCCTTTATTTCAGCTGAAAAACAAAGACACGGTACCGGTTACACCGCTAATAGTAATGGTATTGCTTATCATCAGTTAATTCTTGATTTACCAGAGCTGGATGAAAATCTAACTCAACTTTTGCCGGTTTATACTGAGTTACTTACTGAAATTGGTACTGACCATAAAAGCTATCTTGAGACACAAGCTTGGCAATCTTCTGTTTGTGGTGGGTTACATGCTTCTTATCGTTTAAGAGCCGGCCTTGAAAAAATGGATGCCTTACAGGGTCACTTTTTTCTAAGCTCAAAGTGTTTGAATAAAAACTTTGACAAAATGTGCGAATTAATGGAAAAAACCTTTACGCATGTTAAATTTGATGAAGTAAAGCGTATTCGCGAGCTTATTACACAAGCACGTTATGAGAGCGAAGAATCGGTTGTCGGTTCAGGTCATACTTATGCAATGGATTGTGCTGCAAGCCAGTTAAGTCCTTTTAATTTTCTTGATTATCAACTTTCAGGCATGAAAGGTATTAAGTCCCTTAAATTGCTTGATGAGCGTTTAAATCAGAATGAAAAGGTAATTGAAGAAGTTATCTCTAACTTGCGTCTTATTCATGAAAAAATGCTTGCAGCCCCGCTTCGTACGTTAGTGATTGCTGAGGAGAATCACATTGAGTCATTTTTTGAGCAACATCAACAACACACGAAACTAAATAGTGCTCATAATCACCATGCCTATCAAGTAAAAAACGCGGTGAATCAAACGGAAAATTGTTGGCTGATTAATGCACAGGTGAACTACTGTAGTAAGGCTTATAAAACGGTTGCCCAATTTCATCCTGATGCAGCAGCGTTAAGTGTACTTGCCCCTTACCTTAAAAATACTTTTCTGCATCGTGCTATTAGAGAACAAGGTGGCGCTTATGGTGGTGGCGCAAGTTACGATACAAACAATGGTATTTTCCGTTTTTACTCTTATCGTGATCCACGCCTACTTGAAACCTTTCAAGATTTTGATCGATCTATCCAATCATTATTAAATGACAAACAAAACCATGAGCATTTAGAGCAGGCTACTTTAGGGATTATGGCAGATATTGATAAACCAAAAGCCCCAGCAAAAGAAGCTTTTCAAAATTATTTAAGTGAGTTACAAGGCAGATCTCCTGCTTTCCGCCAAACAGTGCGTGATCGTCTATTTAACGTTACGTTAGAGGATCTTCGCCGTGTGACAGAAACTTATTTATTAAGTGATGGTAAAATAGCGTTGCTGACCTCAGAAACACATTGGGCGAAAGTAGGCGATGCCCTGCCCTTAAAAGCTGAACATCTCTAATCTCTTTTTTAAAAAAGTAAGGAAATATTATGCTCATGAAAATTATTCATAAACATAAACTCTCGTCGCAGGGGCACTTAGTTACGCTTACATTGCCTATCGATACGTTATTAAGAAGTGTTGACTATTTGGCAATGGAAAAAGAGGTTTTTCTTTGGGTTGAAGTGCCTGCTAAAATTAACCCTGAACTTGAAGAGCGATTATTTCGTATTTTTAAAACCGGGGATGGTATACCTGAAGCTCATCGTTATGTTGGTACAGCGATTGATCAATATCTGCCTGAGGCTTACCACGTTTATGAAAAAATAAAGTAAAAAAAAATGGCAACTTACTTTATTGGCGATGTGCATGGTTGTTATCTTTCCCTCCTAAAACTGCTTGAAGTTATTTCATTTAATGAAAGAAATGATCAGCTGTGGTTTGCAGGAGACTTAGTCAACCGTGGCCCTCAATCACTTGAAACGTTAAGATTTATTATTAGTCTTGGTAAAAGCGCGAAAACAATATTGGGTAACCATGATCTTCACCTCATCGCTTGTTCTTTTGAAAAAAAGGCTAAAAATAAAGATACGCTTGAAGCCATTTTAACAGCGTCGGATAAAAGCGAATTAATCGACTGGTTAAGGCAGCAACCTTTAGTGTTACATGAGCCTGATAAAAAGTGGCTTATGGTGCATGCGGGCATTTGCCCTGTCTGGACGTTAGAGGAAACCATTCAATATTCAGCACTTATTGAGCAACAACTCAAACAAGAAAATCTTAAAGAATTTATTCATTCATGGTACGGCGATACCCCAAGCAAATGGGACGAAAGGCTTTCCTCCCCCGAAAAAGAGCGCGTTATTATTAATTATTTTACGCGCATGCGCATTCTTGATGCACAGCAGAATATGGCGCTCAATTATAAAAAAGGGCTAGAAAGCATTCCTTTAGGTTATATGCCCTGGTTTCAGGTGAAACATAATTTACCGCCAAACTATCGTATTGCTTTTGGGCACTGGGCTTCGCTTATGGGAAAAACGCATACAGTTGGCATTGAAGCTCTGGATACGGGCTGTGTATGGGGGCAGTTTTTAACTGCTTTTAGAATTGATGATGAACAATATTTTCAAGTTAAAGCCCAAGATTGATTAGTCATCGCCTTACCAATCCATCAGTAAAATAGAAAAGCTTCTGTAGGCTATTAAGTGTATTGCTTGCATCAATAAAACAGATAGACGCTTCACCGCCATCATTTAAGGCGCAGATATTATCTGAATCACTGCCATTGGCTTTAGTATTAAGTACAGCCTCTGTCAGCAATTGAGCAATAGACGTAGTAGGATTGTTCGTTTTGTGAGTCGTAAACCGACTCAGCGCTTTTTCTGTACGTAAGAATTGAGCGCGGTATTTTTTTGCAATATGCTGCGTTTGAATAGATGCCTTATCCCCTCTCAGTCCAGTGTCTATACCCCAACCCTCCTCTGAGAAAACATTTAATCTTGTTCGAATAATATGCTGCTGTTTAGTTTGGCCATAAACAGTTGCTTCGTTAGATTTACGCTGATCGACAGGATTATTAGAGCCATTCGAGATAAGGTCAGAAAAAGAGAGTTTACCGTTCTTAATATCATCTAAGATAAGTTGATTTCGCTGCTCTTTAAGCTCAGAAAGCCCTATCAATTGTTTCTTCACATTATGTAAACGCTGCGCGTTATTTTGAGGCTTTATCTTTTTAAGCCAAGCAAAACCAGTCTGTTTGGCAGGCTCAGATTGGCTGACCTGTTTCTTTAGTAAATTAACGGCCACTTTGCTCATAGTGCTCACTGCCATTGCCGCAAGTTTTTTTGCGCTAAGATCTAATTTAATTAGAATTGAATTAGTCTGTTTTAGTGCCGACCAATAGATGGCATCCTTTTTATATCCTGGTATATTCCTAATTTCAGCCTGAATAACAGCAATACCAAGATTAATATTGCTGATCTTTTTCGCGTACTCACCTAAAGTAATATTATTACCATGAGCCTGGCCATATTGATTCACTAACTGCTTTAATTCGTGATTAACTAATTTCAACGCCTTCTCTTGCAGAGCTATCGGTATAGTTAATTTCTCAAAGGCAGTTAATTTCTCAGAAATAGTCGCCGAGTCAGCGCTGGTAGAAGAAAGTATCGTGCTAACCGAATGTGCCACCCCCCGAACAATCATTTCTGAAATTTCTGCAATTTCTTGAAGAATAGGATCAGAAGCAGAATTCGGTTGCGAACCGGATTTATTTTCACTCCCCTGGGAAGAGTTTTGACAGTCATAATAAATAGTTGTAGTACTTGAATCCGAGCTAACCGAACGTGATAATGCCTGATTAAGCATGGCTGAAAACTCTGAGCATTTTTGAAGATCAGGATCTAGAAGTACTTTCTCACTTAAGTTACTTTCGCTCGAATGAGTAGAACTGTGACTATTAGCGCTACTAACAGAAGATTCCTCGCTGATATCGCTAAGATTTAAGTTAATAGCAACGCCAAGAACGACGCCAGTGAAATCGCTTCTCGTGGCATGGGTTCTCATATCATTGACATAACGAGCAGTATTTTTGTGCCGAACTGTAGACTGTTCAGCCAGAGTAAGAAGTTGGTAAACTCTTGCAGAATCTTGTGCAATTTCACAGAGTTTTTTACCACGAGGCGCAGAGTTGTCGATTGTTGCTCTGGTGAAATAATTACTAATGCCGTACATGATAATCCCTCTTTTCTTGAAAAATTTTTAGATCATTAAATTTATATTTATTTGGTCGTTTTAAAAAAATAGGACTTACGCAAAATTATCCTAAAGATATTTTTTTCATTTGAGACGATGCGCCACATCTTAACCATATTTTTCATGAAAGAAAAATAAAAAACCAAAACTGGCAATTTAAGGCGTGCGACCTTTTAGCACACGGGTACCATAAAGCATTTTAGCAAGTACCGGCAGTAACCATAAAGCGCCTATCATATTCCAAAGAAACATAAAGCAGAGCAAAACACCCATGTCTGCTTGAAATTTAATCGATGAAAAAGCCCACGCACCCACACTCACCGCCAATGTAAAGCCTGTTAAAATTACAGCACGGCCAGTCGTTTCAAGACTTTTTTCAATCGCCATTTCAATAGAGGCGCCCGCATGTAAGTTTTCCATAATACGATTATAAATATAAATACCATAATCAACGCCAATCCCCACACCTAAAGCAATTACCGGTAATGTCGCTACTTTTACGCCAATCCCTAAAATTGCCATTAATGCTTCACACAGTAAGGAGGTGAGCATGAGAGGAAAAATAATACAAAAAACAGCATGTAAACTTCTAAAAATAAGTAGCACGAGTAAGGTTACAACAAAATAAATACAAAACAACATTTGTGCTTTTGCAATTTCAATAGATTCGTTGGTTGCCGCTTCAACACCCGCATTGCCTGAAGCAAGTAAAAACTTACCTTCTAATGAATCATTTTCGGCAGCAAATTTTTTAACTTCACTTACCACATTTTGTAAAGAAGCTGCTTTATGATCTTTTAGAAAAATAAGAACAGGGGCCAAGCTACACTCAAGATCAATCATCCCACCAGGAATACGAGTTAATGTTTGGTTTAAAAAAACAGGATTTCTTGGAATAGAGGCCCACTTATAATTACCTTCATTTAAACCCACAGAGGTAATCTTAGAAACAGTTGTTAAAGAGATAACAGACTGTACCTCAGGCAATCTCTCCATCACAGCATGAAAATAATCAATGGTATCGAGTATTTTAAATTGAGTGCACGCTTGAGAAGGCGTTGCAACCATGACCACTAATACATCTGCACTCACGGAATAATGTGCACTAATAAAAGCAACATCTTGGTTATAACGCGCATCTGGCCTAAATTCAGGTGCGCCTTGATCAAGATCACCTATTTGAACAAGACGACTAAAATAAACACCTATGATAAAAAGAAAAAAAACTAAAATAATCGTCAGCTTTTTAGCTTCAGGCGTAAGAATAAAAGAAATAATATTAAGCCAAAGCGTGCGTTTATTTTCAGTGCCTTTTTTAGGATTAAAAGAATTAGCTATTGTTATTACCTGATTTACCGCAGAATCTACTTTAAAGGTATGTGTCGCCCCACAATAAGAAAGAATAACGGGAATGAGTAATAGGTTGGTAAAAATAATAACGAAAACACCTAAACTTGTGGCTAAAGCTAAATCACGAATCACTTGAATATGAATAAAATAAAGCGTCGCAAAACCCATTGCACCGCTTAATAACGCTAAAATACCAGGCTTTGCTAATCTTACAATTGTATTAATGGCTGAATTTTTATTATCAAAACCTTCGGCAAGCTCTGTTTTAAACATCAGAATAATTTGTATTGAGTGACTTACCGCAATAGCAAAAACAAGAAAAGGAACCAGCATCGAATAAGGGTCCATCCGAATGCCTGCAAAATGAGATAGACCTAACTGCCAAATAACCGCTAATAAACTACAACCAATAACAATAATAGTGCTTCTTATGCAGCGAAAATAAAGATAAAAAAGTAAAGTGGTAACAACCAGCGCAACAAGAAAAAAGCCTGCCACTTCTTTTGCGCCAGCCGTTAAATCACCTACTTTTTTGGCAAAGCCAATAACATGAATTTTAATTGCATCACTTTCATATTTTTGAATTACTTTTTCATTTAAAGCGCGGGTAAATTCTGCATAATCAATTTTTTGATCAAAAAGAGGGGCATAAATAATGGTTGAATTAAAATCATCCGCAACCAACCTGCCAATTTGACCTGACTTTAAAATATTTTGTCTGACTTTTTCCAAACTTTCATTTAAGCCATTATAGTCCGAGGGAATGACTTCCCCGCCTCGAAAGCCATCAATGGTTGTTTCAATCCATCTTACGTTTGGTGTCCACAAAGATTGCAGCTTTGATTTATCGACACCAGGCAAATAAAAAACTTCATCGCTAATCTGCTTTAATGTTTCCAGATAATCTTTAGTGAAAATAGAGCCTTTTTTATTTTCAACAGCAAGACGGATATCATTGCCCAAACTTAATTGATCTTTATATTTAAATAAATTTTGCATGTAAGGATGGTTCAAAGGCACCATCTTTTTCAAATCACTATCCGCCTGAATTTTGGTCAGTGCAATACCAAAAAATAGTGTAAAAACCGCAAATAAAAAGAGGAAAAATAATCTAAATTGAAATCCCTTTGTAACGCTTGCCTGAAAATTTTTACTTAGTAAGTCAACCTTCATTCTTGCTCCTTTTATCCTTATACTTCATGAGGCTTATCCTTAATTTATGCTGATCGTAATTAAGGTATTTATTATTTTAATATTGCGTCAAACGTTTTATGCCATGCTGCCCGACAATAATTAAGGCATGATCTACAGATTCAACTACCCCCACCAGAGCAGTTTTTTCACCTGTTGGTAATAAAGAAAAAGTTAAGCCTTGTTTATCAGATTTAAGTAACGCGCCTGAATTAGTTGTAATAAAAAGGGTGCCGCTTGCAAGTTCAAGTGCCATATTTAAGTTAGTGGTTAAAGACGTTTCAATTTTTTCCCACGAATTACCTGCATCCTTACTCGCGTACAACGCACCACCCAAACCAAAAATGAATATCTTTTTAATTGTTTGTGCTTTGGTTAGATGTATTCCATAAATAGAAGCTTCCGTGGGGCTTGTCATCGGTTGCCAATGGGCACCTTTGTCGCTAGAACGAAATAAAATACCCATTTCCCCCCCAAGATAAGCAAGCCCGTCTTGATCAACAAATAAAGTATTGAGATGCAAACCATCGGGATTATCAATATGATCCGCCCAATCATTCCAGTGGATGCCGCCATCTGTTGTATGTAAGAAAAGACCATAACCACCGACTGCCATCCCTTCATTCTCATCAAAAAAATAAAGATCTAGCAGGGGCGTTCCTTTTTTATTATCAAATTCATCCCAAACATCTGAGGAGGAATCTGAGGCATCCGAGATATTCGTTCCTTCAGTACTTTGGCTACCCGCCAAAGAAATATGACTTTGATTTTCAAAAGGCACATGGTGCTGCACTTGCCAGTTGAGGCCGCAATCTTGACTATGAAGAATAATACCGTCATGCCCTACTGCCCATCCTTTTTTACCCACAAAAAAAACAGCCGTTAGTAACTGATTAACGGGCACCGTGGCTTGTAACCAATTTATACCACTATCATTTGAATAAACAATTTGACCGCGATCCCCCACGACAATCAAGCGAGACTCACACAACGCAACATCAGTATATAAAGCACGCATTACTTTCTGCGTGGTCAGCGCATTTCTTAACGTTTTTTTAGCGCCAGGTTGCGGCTTAAGCGTTTCTGCATGCACAACCGTAAATAGATTCATGAATAGTACAAAACATACTACCAATATATTTTTTTGCATCCTGCTTTGATAAATCATCCACTTCCTCAATGAAAAGACTAAAAAGAATATTTGACGTTAAAACTCGCAAAGTCACGATCAATTAACTGATTGCGATCACTGGCATTCCAAAAAGTAGTGTAATTAAGACCTGCTTGAAAATTAACCAAATAGGTTGCCTCTAAAGAAAGAGTTGCCGATTTTCGATCTTCAACAAAATTACCACCAAAAACTGAATTACCGTTTACATCGTGCGCAAAGCGCAGCATGGGGGTAAGTTTCACGCCATTAAACGCATTATTAAAATCAGCCCCTACCACCCAACGATAGCCCCAAGAATTTTTAGTTAAATATTGTTCAGGGGTGCCCTCTGTGCGCACCGGGTTACCACTTGCATCAACTAAATAAAGCAGTGCTTGTTCAGCTGCATACAGCTTGTCTTCATCAAGACCGGCAACATGCGCTAAACCCAACTCTACAACCGTGAATAAGTTATCAATCTTCATGACAGGGCCAAAACTATGGGTCGCACTCAAGGAGAGATTAACCATGTCTTTTTCATCCATTACGATAATCGTTTCATTAGCGGTTACACCTGAAATATGTGGCCCATAATTAACACTGGCAGTGGTTGAATTACCGAGTGTTGACGCGGCTAGGGCATTATAAGCAATGAGGTTATCACCTGTTTCAGGCAGAAAAACGCCGTCAGGGCGATAAGCAATCTCACCGGCTATCGCTGTTTCGCCAAGATGGGTATTAAAGCTAACACCATATAATTTAATATCTTCTGGATAATAAAAAAGATACTCAGAAGTATCGACAAAATGAATTGCGTTGGCCCCGCCAATTAGCTGTTTAGCAGCATTATTGACGCTATCACCCAAGGCTTGTTGTACGGTTTGATTGGTAATGCCTGTTGCGTTAATCGGTAGCCCTGCCAAAATTTTAGTGTGATCAGCACATGCCTGCCCACCAATACCTGCCTGAGCCAACATAAGCTTGGTTGCCTGACAAGCTGAAGTGCCTTCAATACCGGAACCAAAAGGCTGACCAGTTACCGCGCCTGCTACTTGTTTATGCGCATGATAATTTAAAAAATACAAACCAAACTCAGTATCATTCAGCGCTTGGGCAAAATACCTAAAAGCCAATCCAAATTGTCCACTATCGCTTGGGTTTACATCCGCTCGGCGATCAACAAAAATACGGGTTGATCGAGGGTCCGTTGCTGAAACGCCTCGGCTTACTTGGTTGTAAGCGGTAACAATTTGTTCAGCAGAAGAACCTTTAAAGTCAACAAGAACAGATTGGGAACCGGGCCCTATAAAAGCATCATGCGTTGATAAAAACGTGCCGGCAGGATCAGCTTCTGAAGGCTCCCAGGCAAACTCATAAAAAGCTTCTACATTCAAATTTTGCGTTAGATTCATTTGCGCAAATAACATGGGCAGCGGCAGCAATACTTCTTTTACTTCACTACCTGGCAAACGAAGCTGTGTTAAAGAAACGGAATTAGCTGAGTTAATACCATCCTGGAAAAAAAGAGCTTCACCCCAGTTCAATACCTGCTGACCTGCGCGCACAGAAACAGCCCGCTCAGCGATGGTGTAATCACTCCATACATAAGCATCTAAAAATCGCACACGACTACCTGCAACATCTTTTACTTCAGCGCCAAAATCATCGCCATAACCATTATTTTCAAACTGGTCAATTTGGCCGCCTTGATGATGCCCATGCATTATTTGATTATCATAAAAACCCGTCGCACGTAAAAAAGAGCCGTAGTTGTGATATTTAATTTGTAATTCAGACGTAAATTTTGCAACGCTAGAGACAAGACCTGTATCAAAATTATTATCGCCATCATTTTTATTGATCTGTGTTTTTAGCGCTAAATCCGCATAATTACCGCGCGCTTCAAAACGGGGATTAGGCTCTTCTAATCGCCAACTTGCCCCATAAGAAACGGTAGCGCCCCAATCTACTTCAACCCCATCAATATTTTTGACAGATTCATAGATACCTGCAAAAGCCGCACTAGAAATAAAGGGAAGAAAAAAAATAAGGTGAAGTCTTAGTTTAGAGGTTCTATATTGTTGATTTTTTTTTTGTCTTAACAAGTGGATTGCTTCCATGATTGCTCACCTTCTCTATAAGTTTTAGCTCGGTTTTAAGGTTTTTATTTACAGTAAAAAAAGAGTAACCTCATGCTTCTCTTGCGCAGTTTATGATAATGGTTTTGAAAATACAACGAGACCTTATTTACTAGTGCAAAGAATGCACGAAACAATGTACGAAATAATGAACTTCATAATAAACTCATCAGGAATAAACCATGAAAAAGTTTTGGATGAATTACCCTCTTACGCTCAATAACGCCCTCTTTCGTTCATTTATTATGCTGTGTGCCTTTATTAGCACAGGGTGTGATCAAAATAATGCCGATCAAGCACCCACAGGTAGTCTTGGCGATATATCAAGTAATTTCGTTGATGAAAATAAAATCCCCCTTTGCCGCAAGCAGAAGCAAGACCCCTTTTTAATCCTGCCGCCTCACAAGTTCCCCTTGCTAATGACTTGATCTTTAGTGGAACAACAGATGGAACAGCCTACGTTAATGATGCCACTTCTCCTGTTACACGCGCTTTAAATGATTTGGATGGTTTTTCGACAACTGGCCAGATTGATATTGCCTTTCAAGGCAGCGCACTGGATGCGGCCTCTTTATGTACACCTAGCGAGGCAGCTATTATTCAACAACAAATAAAAATAAATCCTGGCCTTGTTTTAGCCACACATCCTTGTCTTATTTATGGGCCCAATGTTTTATTAATTCCGCTGAATATCACAGGCGATGCATTAGATCTTCAAAAGCTCAATACAGCGAATCCTTTTCTGGTTGAACATATTCCCATTGTACGTGCTGAGGTTCTCTCCCTTGATCAGCAGTCAGCTGATGAAAAAAAAGGCAACGTACTACGTCTGAGCCCTCTTAAGCCTCTTAAAGGTAAAACAAAATATTTAGTGGTTTTATTGGATAGTGTTCGCGATATAAACGGTAAAAAAATAGGCCCTTCGGTTGCCTATCATCAACTTGGTTCCGAGCTTGATACAACACTGGTTCAATTTCAAACTTTACAACAAGCCATACGCAGCTGGGAAAAACTAGGCGAAGGCTTTATCAAAAAAGCAATTAATCCTGCTTTATCAAAAGATAATATTGTGCTTGCCTACACATTTACCACTACGGCGACAACAGATATTTTAAAAGCAATTGCGGCGCCTGCTACATTTAACACAGCACTGAGCAATCCTGCTTTTGATGCTTTCTTACCTACCCCCAAACCACGCGAAAATTATTTTTATAAAGCAACTGAACTAGGCGCCGATGCCAACCCGCTTAATTTGCTCTTTACCCAACCTAGCGTACTGTTTCAAGGGGTAATTAAACTGCCCTCTTATCTAAAAACACCGACAGCCGGTGGAAACAATCAAAGCACTATTGTAAAAAGCTTTTGGGAGCCTGATCTTATTTTAGGCAGCCTATTAGCAAAAGCATCAAATTCAACCGTTTCTATTCCACCAGCGGACAAAACAGTGCTGGATACTAAAAACGCAAGTTATGAAGATGCTGCATACAACGTTACTTATCGTTACCCTTTCCCCAAAAAGCAAAATGATGAAACCGTTGCCGTTACTGTTATGACGCCTAATCTTAAAGCAGTGCAGGAAGCCGCCGCCACACAAGGCGCTACTTCAAACGCTGCCGCTGCTTTAAAGGCTTTTTCAGTAAACAAACAATGGCCTGTTATTATATTTGCACACGGTATTACGGTTGATCGCTCTGCTAGTTTAATTTTAGCCAACACGCTAGCAAGTGGTTGTTTAAGAGCGTTAAGAGCGGGCGGTTTACCTGATACACGCTGTTTTGCTGTTGCAACAATTGACCTACCCCTTCATGGCGTGGCCGCTTCTGGCGCAACGATTGCGATCAAAAAAACGGATGGATGCTCAAATTTAACAAATTATTTTCCCGTACTGGATGATTTAAATCACACGGTTATTTCAGGGCTGGATGCAAAGTTTGGCACCCCTCGTGAGCGTCATTTTGGCTGGTATGCTGATAGTGCTTTTAATCCCATCGCAATGGATTATGACAATAAAAAAGGCAGCTCTGGCACGCTCTTTATGAATTTAGCCAATATGCAAACAAGCCGAGATAATCTTCGTCAAGCCGTCGTTGATTTTCTGAATTTGAATGCCAGTTTAAAAACCTTTGATTTAGATAAAGATGGCAGCGCTGATCTTGATGCTTCTGATGTTTATTTTATTGGCCATTCTTTAGGTGGTTTAGCAGGCATTCCTTTTGTAGCAACTAATAATGATGCAGAGGTGCTTGCAAATAACCCCTCTTTAAATCGTATTAAAGCAGCTGCTTTTTTAAGTACCAGCGGTAACGTTACGAAGCTTATAGAGAATTCGCCCAGTAAAGATTTCGGTGCCTCAAGAATACTGGCAGGGCTTGCACTAAGCTCATACGATCCCACCTCAAATAAATACCTAATCGCCCAAGGCACACAAAATCTTGAAAAATACTTATACATCTTTCAAAGTATGTTTGACTCGGTAGATCCTGTAAATTTTATAGAAGCCTTAAATAAGCAAAAAACACCGCTTCTTGTTACAGAATTTAGTGGTGGTGAAACAGAACCGAAAGATCAAGTGATGCCCTTAGCGGCAGATAGCAGCCTATATCCTTCGCTCTTACCCGCAATGAGCGCACCATTTAAACATCATTTAGCAGGTTATTGTCCTTTTAAAGACTTAAACAATGAAGCTTGTTCACAAAAACCCTTTAATGAACAACATTCAAAAGATCAATGTTTAGATGGCAAGCCTGCCCTGCCTGATCTTGCTGCCTTACCTGCACCCTTAACCGGAACAGAAGGTTTAGCAAGATTATTAGCATTAAATAATGTTGATCCTGCTTTATTTGGCACAGGTTTTTTTGCGCCAGAAGGCGGCGTGCGCTTAATGGTGAGATTTAATCGGGGTAACCATGGAACGCCTATTATCCCTATTATTCCGCTGCCTGATCGAACCATTGATGAAACGGCTGTTTTTGGTGAATTAGTTACCGAAATAAGTAGTCTTTTCTCTAGTGGTGGCGCTAAAATTGCCGTCGGTTTTGTTGCTCCTAACAACATTGTAAAATAGCCTTTTTTTTATTTCTTTAAGGTACATCATGAACGATAAACAGACGCAACCTGAATCACAGAAACCTTCTGGTCAAACTTTATGGGGCGGAAGATTTAGTGAAAGCACGGATCGTTTTGTTCAGGAATTTACGGCGTCTGTTGGCTTTGATCAACGCATGGCGTTATTTGATATTCAAGGTTCCATCGCACATGCAACGATGCTCGCGAAAGTAGGTGTCCTTAAAGAAGAAGAAAAAGAAGTAATCGTTCGCGGCCTTGAAGAAGTACGCGAAGAGATTATCAGTGGTGCTTTTAGTTGGCGCATTGAACTGGAAGATGTGCATATGAATATCGAAGTGCGTCTTACTGAAAAGATTGGCGTATTAGGTAAAAAACTGCATACAGCACGCTCACGAAACGATCAAGTTGCAACGGATATTAGGCTTTATGTGCGCTCAGAAATTAACCATATTTTGCAGTTAATTTCTGCGTTACAAACGGGTATTGTTTTTAAAGCGAGGGAAAATTATGACGCTATTTTGCCGGGGTTTACTCACTTGCAAAATGCCCAGCCCGTTACGTTTGGTCATCACCTGCTTGCTTGGTATGAAATGCTTGAGCGAGATTACAGCCGTTTTTATGACTGCCAGAAAAGATTAAATCAATTACCTTTGGGTGCGGCGGCACTGGCGGGCACGCCTTATCCTATTGATCGTCATTTCACCGCCGAATTATTACAGTTTGAAGGCGTCTGCCGTAATTCATTGGATGCGGTGTCTGATCGTGACTTTGCAATTGAGTTAACCGCCGCTTCTAGTATTCTCATGATTCACTTAAGCCGTATGGCAGAAGAACTCATTCTTTGGTCGAGCAGTGCCTTTCATTTTATTGATCTGCCGGATCGCTTTTGTACCGGTTCTTCAATTATGCCGCAGAAAAAAAACCCTGATGTTCCTGAATTGGTACGTGGAAAATCAGGGCGTGTTGTCGGTTCATTAATTGCGTTGATTACGCTGATGAAATCGCAACCTTTGGCTTACAACAAGGATAATCAAGAAGATAAAGAACCACTATTTGACTGTATTGATACGGTTAAAAACTGTCTGTTTGCTTTTTCTGAAATGATTCCGGCCATGAAAGCGTGCAAAGATAAAATGTATCGTGCAGCAGAAGAAGGCTTTACGACAGCCACTGATCTTGCGGACTACTTAGTAAGAAAAGGCATTGCTTTTCGTGATGCGCATGAAATCGTCGGTAAAACGGTTCAGTATGCCATTCAACACAACTTAAAATTACAACAGATGGAACTGAAAACGCTACAAAGTATTAGCGATAAAATTGAGGCCGATGTTTTTAGTGTTTTAAGCCTAGAAGGCTCAACAAAAAGCCGCGATCATTTTGGCGGCACAGCGCCAAATCAAGTTATGAACCAAATTCATGCGGCTGAAAAAAACTTAGAAAGCCGAAAAAACAATTAACAAACAAAATAATGTAGGAACGATGATCTAGTGAAAGACGTACAGAAATCCCCTCTTTTTTCCTTTGAAAAACTTTTATGGTTAGCTGTTTCATTATTATGCGCAGCGGCTTTTGGCGTTATTGCTTTGTATCAAGGTGAATCCATCAGTGCCATATGGATTGTGATTGCGGCTATTTGTGTTTATGCCATTGGTTATCGCTTTTATAGTTTATTTATTGAAAATCGTGTGCTGGGGCTTGATGAAAAAAGGCTGACACCCGCCCATCGTTTAAATGATGGATTAGATTATGTTCCAACCAATCGATATGTTTTATTTGGACATCATTTTGCGGCGATTGCGGGTGCAGGTCCTTTAGTAGGGCCGATTCTTGCGGCGCAAATGGGTTACTTGCCTGGCATGTTATGGATTTTAATCGGGGTTGTTTTTGCAGGCGCAGTGCAAGATTTCATCATTCTTTTCATTTCGACACGGCGTGATGGTCGCTCATTGGGCGATCTTATTAAATCTGAGTTAGGGCCTATCCCGGGTGTGATTGCACTTTTTGGTACATTCATGATTATGGCAATTTTGCTGGCCGTGTTAGCGCTTATTGTCGTAAAAGCATTAGCAGATTCGCCATGGGGCACTTTCACCGTGGCAGCGACCATGCCAATTGCTTTATTTATGGGGCTTTATAGCCGCTATGTGCGACCAGGACGCATTGGTGAAGTCTCTTGCATGGGTTTTATCTTGCTTATTATGGCTATTTTTGGTGGGCAAATTGTGAGTGAAAATACAACACTTGCGGCATGGTTCAGTTTCTCTGGTAAAGAGCTCAGCTGGATGCTCATTGGTTACGGTTTTATTGCTTCTGTGTTACCGGTATGGTTACTCCTTGCGCCCAGAGATTATCTCTCTACTTTTCTTAAAATAGGCACGATTGTTGTGCTTGCCATTAGCATTATCTTTATCGCCCCGCCGCTTAAAATGCCTGCTATTACACAATTTATTGATGGTTCTGGCCCTGTTTGGTCTGGCAGCTTATTCCCCTTTCTTTTTATTACCATTGCCTGTGGGGCTGTTTCTGGCTTTCACTCATTAATTGCTTCAGGCACCACACCTAAAATGCTTGAAAATGAAAAACATGCTCGTTTTATAGGTTATGGCGCAATGTTAATGGAATCTTTTGTGGCTATTATGGCTTTGGTCGCCGCTTCCTGCCTTGAGCCGGGTATTTATTTTGTAATGAATAGCCCTGCCGCTATTATTGGCACAACGGCGGAATCGGCAGCGCAAGCGATTTCAAGCTGGGGGTTTTATATTACCCCTGAGATGATTACCCAAACCACACAAGACATCGGCGAAAAAAGCATTATTTCACGCACCGGTGGCGCACCTACGCTTGCCGTGGGTATGGCAGAAATTTTTTCTAGTGTCATCGGCGGGAAAGGTTTTATGTCTTTCTGGTATCACTTTGCAATTCTTTTTGAAGCACTCTTTATTTTAACGGCGGTTGATGCCGGCACCCGTGCAGGCCGCTTTATGTTACAAGATTTACTGGGTGCTTTTATTCCTGCTATGAAACGAACGGACTCAATCGTTGCCAATCTCATCGCAACCGCTTTATGCGTCACGTGTTGGGGCTATTTTCTTTATCAAGGAGTCGTTGATCCATTAGGTGGTATTAATACGCTGTGGCCGCTATTTGGTATGTCTAATCAAATGCTGGCAGGCATTGCACTAATTCTTGCCACTTGCGTTTTATTCAAGATGAAAAAAAATCGTTATGCCTGGGTTACCATGCTTCCTGCGGCTTGGGTTTTAGTTTGTACGTTAACGGCTAGTTTTCAAAAAGTGTGGAGTGATAATCCTAAAATTGGCTTTTTATCGCATGCTCAAAAATATCAAAATGCATTATCTGAAAAGATATTATTAGCGCCGGCTAAGTCGATTGAGCAAATGCAGCAAATTATTTTTAATGACTACGTTAATGCCTCGCTTGCTTTTGTTTTTGCGTCATTATTAATTACGATTTTAGGGTATGGCATTAAAAGCATCTTATCTTCAAGGCATATTGACGTGCCTCACAGTAAAGAAGTTAATGCCCTACCTAGAGCGTCTTAACTCTTAATATTTTAATTTCACTCATACTTTGCTAGGTGAACACGAAAATGCTCTGAACGCTGTTTTACATATTAACAACTCAAGCCGTCCAATCTTCGAGATGCAGGTCAATCACTTGATTGAAAGCTTGGTCGTTTGTCACGAGTATTGCCTTTAGACTCAACGCATGCGTGGCAATGAGTAGATCGAAGGGAGAAAGTATTTTCCCCTGCCTTTCCATATCAGCTCGCGCGATAGCGTAACGCTCTGCAATAGTGCTATCCCATGGCAAAACATCAACACGCCTAAAAAGCTCTCTTACCGCAATCTGAAGCTTTTTTGCATCTGGTCGTTTAGCGAGCCCAAAAAGTAACTCACTCTCAGTAATAGCTGATATACAAAGAGAAGCCATGGGTACCCCCACTACACGCTGGCTAACAGCTGGGTGCCCCCTTATCAGATAACTGACCATATTGGTATCAAGCATGTATCTCTTCACTCACACCACCCCTCGAATGGGTCACCATCTTGCGCATCTTTCAATGGTTGATTGCGTTCTGTCTTGCTCAGAAAATCGTTCGGCACATCAACATCTTTAAGTGCATAGAAGAAACCATCCCAAGTTGAGGGTTTGCGCGATAAGATCACATCTCCCGTTTCCGGGTCTTTACGAATGAAAACTTCTTTGGCATCAAACCGATAGGCAACAGGTAAACGCACAGCTTGACTGCGACCATTAGTGAACAGTTTGGCGATTTGATTCATGATTACCTTCTTTCTTTTGCTATGAGATATATCAAAGTATATGCCGTGTTTATGGCATATATCAAGATATATGCCCCTACAGCAGTGAACGCAGTAAGTGATCACCCACTCCGCTCGTCCTGAGCCTGTCGAAGGGTTTTAATAAAAGCTTATCCTTCGACCAGACTCAGGACGAACGGAAAACTAAAACTGGCAAGTTAAGAGGCGTAAGTCCTACTTTTATAAAATGAGACTAAACCACAATAAAAGGAAAGTAAGTGAAATCATCATTATTGTTGTTATTGTTAGGGATTAGCTTTAACGTCAAATTATCTTTTTCTTCACTTAAAATAACATTCTGATCTTCTGGCGCATCCGCTTCATAGCCAGTTTTTCTACGAAATTTCGCACGTAAAGTTTTACCCTCTTTTCGTGCACCAGAATTAGCATTTTCTTGCTCAATAGCAATTTGAAGATCAGTCTTTTTAGAGCTCACCAAACATAATCCTAATGAATTTAAATGCCCCATAAAGAGCTGATTAAACGTTTTCGTATTATCAGAGAAAAAGAAAGAGGGCAAAAAAAGCAGCGCTAAAATATCGTTTACCTGAAAAAGCGCCGAAAGATCACGCTTAAAATGGTTAATCTGTTCTTCATTAAGATTTAATAAGGGATTAAATTTTTCTTTTTCAGATTGTTCAACAACACTAGAAAATTGAAGCGTTGCTTCTTTTTGAGAGATAAAACGATAGTTTCTTGCTTGCTCATCCAGCTGATACGTTAATAACGTTACAGCATAAATATTTCGTTCGCCAAATTGAGTAGAGAGTTGTTCTGTAAAAAAAAGATGCTGCACTTGTCCACTTTTTTCAACTAAAAAAAGCTGGTTAGTATTATTCTTGTCACTCGGTAAAAATAACCGCACTTGTTCTGCCGTTTGACTCACACTAAAAGGCAATAACATTATCTCTTCTAAAATAGGATTAGGGTCATCTCCTAGCGTAATCGCTTGAATATCTTTTGTTTGAATTAACTTTGCTAATAACTCAAGGCCTAAATGCTCGCCTAAGAGAAAAAGCGCTTGTTCTTTTGGGCTAAGTTGCTGATCGCTTGCTTTAACAGAAGGTGCATTTTGGTCATACTGCGTATAGGATTGTTCAACAGATGCAATAGGACAATGCGCTTTTTTTTCATCAAGATGCGCTTTTAAAAGACCAAGAACATTCTCCCATTTTTTCTCTTTTTCATAGGGCAGATAACTCTCTTTACTCTGTTCTACATGCTGGCCCGCAGCTTTCATGCCTTCAAAAAAAGACGCCTCTTTCTGTAAATCCCCGCATTGTAATTTTAATTCTTTCTTTCCCGGCTGCTCGATAGACTTTGCAAGTGAATCAAGTAAAGCAGAAGAGTCAAACAAACTCAGAACCGATAGCATTGGCGATAGCTCAAAGCTCATATTTACCCACCGCTTAAAAAATTAAAAGCCTATATATAAGGTATGGCATAAGACAATAACTAAGCAACACAGTTTTTGTTAAGAATCTTAGGACTTACGCAAAACCGCCCAGCTGTGTTGTCCTGCCTTGCCGTACACCGTGTACTGTCTTCGTCAGGACGCCTTGCTGGAGCAATTTTGCGTAAGTCCTAAATCTTTTTAAACGTGAGAAAACTTAAAGTTTTAGATGCATTTGATTAATGCCTAACCAAGTTTTAGGCAATTTCTCACCCTTTCCTGCTCTTTTACCCATATAAGACTTAAGCTCTTTATGTGATAACACATAATTTTTCTTGTCAGAAATAAACTCTAATCCCTGATTGTCTTCCAAGACAAGCGCAGCTTTTAACGTAGAGACTCCTTTTTTGTCCGATAAAGAAATTAACTTTACGCCCTTCCCTTTACTCATTCTGGGCAGATCTTCCGACTTGAATACAAGTAAGTGATCATCGCCTGATAAAACAGCAACATAACGCCCCTCATTCACCCAAACAGGCTCTAAAGCTAACTCGTCAGCCCCAATCGTGAGCAATGCCTTACCTGCTTTATTTCGCGACCCCATTTCACCAAACGGCGCAATAAAACCGTAGCCTTTATTCGAAGCAAGTAAAACACTTTGTGTCTGTTCGCCTATCATTAAGCTAATGAAATGTGCACCAGCAGGCGGAGAAACATGGCTGGTTAAAGGCTCGCCTAAACCTCGCGCTGACGGTAAGTCTGCAATATTAAGTGCATAACCACGTCCTGTTGAATCAAAGAAAATAGCCTGCTGATTACTCTTACCCTTACAAAGCATTAAAAACTCATCACCAGATTTAAAGGAAAGTGTTGCGCCGTCTATTTCATGCCCTTTAGCTGAGCGTACCCAACCTTTTTTTGACAAAATAACCGTAACAGCATCAATAGACTGCATCTCTGTCTCATCTAATCCCTTTGCTTCAGGCCTCTCGATTAAGACCGTACGGCGTGCATCACCATGCTTTTGCGTATCATGATTTAATTCCTGAATAATCTCATTTTTAAGCTTGGTTTCTGACTTTAAAATGCTCTCAATTCGCTTTCGTTCTTTATCTAGCTCTTTTTGCTCAGAGGTAATTTTAATTTCTTCTAGCTTTGCCAAATAACGCAAACGTAAATTTAAAATCGCTTCTGCTTGAATATCAGAAAGATGAAAAGAAGCCATAAGGACTTCTTTTGGCTCTTCTTCTTGCCGAATAATACGAATGACTTCATCTAAATTAAGATAGGAAATTAATAAACCATCTAAAATATGTAAGCGATCCATTACCTCTTTTAAGCGATGCTCAAAACGTTTGCGAACCGTCGAAAGTCTAAAAACTAACCACTCTGAAAGCATTTCTTTTAAAGACTTTACCTGTGGCTTACCATCAATGCCAATGACATTCATGTTAACGCGATAATTTTTTTGTAAATCCGTTGAGGAAAATAAATGCAACATTAATTGCTCAACATTAATTCGATTAGAACGTGGTTCAATGACGATTCTCACAGGATGCTCATGATCACTTTCATCACGTAAATCAGCAACCATCGGTAGTTTTTTATTCTGAATCTGCTGACCAATTTGTTCTAAAATACGATTCGCTGAAGTTTGGTGTGGGAGCGCGTGAATAACAATGTTACTTTCTTCCATTAAGTAGGTTGCACGCATTTTAAAAGTACCGCGCCCTGTCTCATAGATTTTTCTAAGCTCATCTTTGGGCGTAATAATCTCAGCGTGCGTTGGAAAATCTGGGCCTGGAATATATTCCAATAATTCATCTAATGAGGTATCAGGCTCATTGAGTAACTGAATACAAGCTTGCGTAACTTCTCTTAAATTATGTGAAGGAATATCTGTGCTCATGCCTACCGCAATGCCCGTACCGCCATTTAATAAAACATGCGGAACACGAGCAGGTAAAATTTTAGGCTCCAGTAAAGTACCATCAAAATTAGCGCCCCACTCTACCGTTTCTTGATTAAGTTCCGCTAATAATAACTGGGCAAATGCAGATAATTTAGCTTCTGTATAACGCATGGCCGCAAAAGACTTAGGATCATCCTGCGAACCCCAATTACCTTGCCCGTCAACTAAGGGATAACGAAAACTAAAAGGCTGCGCCATTAGCACCATTGCTTCGTAACAAGCAGAATCACCATGCGGATGAAACTTACCTAAAACGTCACCAATGGTTCTGGCAGATTTTTTATATTTTGATTGTGCATTAAGCCCCAGCTCAGACATAGCATAGACAATCCGTCTTTGAACAGGCTTTAAACCATCACTAATATTGGGTAAAGCACGATCCAAAATGACATACATTGAATAGTTGAGATAAGCATTTTCAGTATAAACTTCAAGCGGAACGATTTCGGAAAACGAGAGTGAATCAGACATATTAGGCGTTATAATCCTCTTCTACATAGTCATCTTTGGGTGTTGCTTCAGCAAAATCATTTTTATTTAACTTGGTCAAAACCAACATATAACTTGCAATATAGTAAGAAGAGTAAGTACCTACCACAATCCCAATCGTTAAGGCTAAAGAAAAACCAAACAGCGCATCACCACCTAAAATTAACATGGCAAGCAGCACTAAAAGTGTGCAGATTGAAGTCATTAGGGTTCGCCCCAAAGTTTGGGTAATTGAAATATCAATAATATTTGAGGTGGTCTCATCCCGCATCGCAGCAAAATTTTCACGAATACGATCAAATACAACAATGGTGTCATTTAAAGAATAACCGATAACACCCAAAACAGCTGCCAGAACATTTAAATCAAAAGGCAAACTAAAGAAAGAAAAAATACCCAAAGTAATTAATGTGTCATGCACGAGGGCAGCTAAAGCACCTAAAGAAAATTTATACTGAAAACGAAGTGCAACGTATAAACACATACAAATTAGCGCAACAATCATTGCAATACCGCTTTTATCACGCAATTCATCACCCACTTGCGGGCCAATCACATCTATTTTTTTAATATTAATTGTATGTGAAGGATAGGCAAGATTGAATAGGTCGGCTATTTTTTCAGTCTGCGCTTTATTCTCTATTTTAACAGCTGTTTTAGCATCTATTTTTTGATCGCCTGGATTTAAAGCGTCTGTTACCGTTACAGGATGATGGGAGGGGGGGAGTCTCACCATAACAGTAAGAGATTGACCCAGAAACTGTACCTGAGCATCTTTAAATCCATTAGTAGAAAAAACATTCCTTAAATGATTTATATCTACGGTTTTATTAAATTCAACCTCAACAACGGTGCCACCCGTAAAATCTAATCCTAGATTAAAACCCTTTATAAAAATAGAAAGGACAGAGCTTAAACTTAAAAAAACCGAAAAATAAAAAGCAAGGCGCCCTACTTTCATAAAGGCAATTTTTTCAGGCAATGCGAACTTTAAAAACATATAAAATCATCCTGACAATAAACAACAAAAGACCTAAAGCGCCCACTTCGTAATATCTTTTTTACCGTAAAAAAACTCAATGAAAGCACGGGTGCAAGTAATAGAAGTAAACATTGAAATAACGATACCAATTGAGGTGGTTACAGCAAAGCCTTTCACAGGGCCTGTGCCAATTGCAAACAATAAACCGCCCACAATTAAACCTGTAAGATTGGCATCCCAAATCGTGAGAAAAGCACGATCAAAACCTGTTGTAATGGCAAGACGAGAAGAAAGCCCCTTCTTAAGTTCTTCACGAATACGGGCAAAAATAAGCACATTTCCATCAACGGACATCCCTACCGTTAAAACAATACCAGCAATACCAGGCAATGTTAGCGTTGCCCCTAATACAGACATAACAGCAATCAAAATAGTAACGTTTAATGCTAATGCAACATTTGCGAGAACACCAAAAATACGGTAAACAAGGGCCATCGCTAAGACAACCAAGAAATAACCTAATAAAGTTGCACTTACGCCTTTCTCAATATTTTCTTTTCCTAATGTTGGGCCAACCGTTTGTTCTTCAATAATATACATCGGGGCAGCTAAGGCACCAGAACGCAGTAAAAGAGACAGCTCATCACTTTCATCCATGGAATCTAAACCAGTAATTCTAAATTGAGAGCTCAACGTATCTTGAATAGTTGCCACATTAATAACGTATTTTTCAGCATAAGGCTCACGAATAACCTGTATTTCACTACCTACCCTTTTCTCAATTAAACGCTGCTTATGCTCAATAAAAACAACTGCCATAGAATCGCCAACATGGTCCCTCGTTGTTTTTAACATTTGCCGCCCGCCTTCCGCATTCAAGGTAATATTCACTTGAGGAAGGTTATTTTCATCACGGCTAGATTGGGCATTAACCACATGCTCACCCGTTACAATTACTTTTTCTTGTAATTCAACAGGGGCTCGGCGCTCACCTTTAAAAGGTAAAGTCTCTGTGCCTTGACCGCCAAGATTAGCCCGGTCAGCAAGACGAAACTCAAGGCTTGCGGTACGGCCAATAATTCTTTTGGCGATAGCTGTATCCTGAATACCAGGCAACTCAATCACAATTCTCTGTGAGCCTTGCTTTTGCACTAAAGGCTCAGCCACCCCTATTTCATTCACTCTATTTCTAATAGCAGTTAAGTTTTGTGTTACCGCAAAATCACGGATTTCTTGTTTCTTCTCTTCCGTCAGATACAAAGTAAAAGATAAAGCACCGTCTTCTATAGGCTTTAAAGATAAATCTCTACCATGATTTTTAAGGATTAAGTCACGCGCAAGATTTAAATCTTCTATTGAGCGAAGAGAAATTTTAATTTCTTCTTTATCATTTTTAATTTCAGCATAACGAATTTTTTTTTCGCGCAACTGATCACGAATACTGTCAAAATAAAGACTAATATGCTGCTCAAGGGCATGATCAACATCAACATCTAATACAAAATGGACGCCACCACGCAAATCCAAACCCAATTTTAACGGCTTAGCCCCTATAGCAGATAACCAAGCAGGTGTTGTGGGCGCTAAATTCAGCGCCGTTAAAAAACGCGTACCCAATTTAGCTTGTAATAAATCTTTTGCCGCAAGCTGGCCTTCTAATTCAGACAAACGAATGAGAAGACTGCGCTCCTTTCGCTCAATCGCTTTAAAAGGAATTGATCCGCCCTCTAAAGCCTCCTTTACTTGAGCAACCAGCGCCTCATTAATCACTTCTGAAGCAGAACTACCTGTAATTTGTACCGCAGGATCTTCTGGATAAAAATTAGGTAGCGTAAAAATAATGCTCCAAACTGAAACAATAAAAATAAGCACTAGCTTCCAAATAGGAAAGGTATGCGATTGAGGTGAAGCCTTACGGCCTCTCGAAAGAAGAGCTTGTTCTAGCATAAATAATTGATCGACTATGTCCGTTTAAGTTACATCCGTTTAAGGTACATTGGTTTCAGTTACGCATCGTTTGAATGATACTTATTTAATTAACTTAAGCTTAAATGGACTTAAGCGTACCTTTTGGCAAAGTTGCGACAATTGACGCTTTTTGAATCTTTACCTCTACTTTTTCAGCCAATTCAATCGTTGCATAGTTATCATCAATTTTGACGATTTTACCCATAAGACCACCACTCAAAACGACCTCTTCACCTTTTGCTAAACTTTCCATTAGCTGCTTATGTTCTTTAGCACGCTTACTCTGAGGACGCCAGAGAAAGAAGTAAAAAATAATTAACATGCCACCTAGCATGATAAAAGTAGATAGAGGGTTCGCATCTGGCGCTGCCGCCGCACCCGCCTCAGCATAAGCCGTCGTAATTAATAAGCTCAACATATAAAAATTTCTCCTTCAAAAAATAAAAACGAAATTTACTCTGTTTTTAACAGGCTGCAAACAATTATGTTTGGCTACTATAAAGGCATTTTTACGACAAAAAATTGGCAGAAAACACCTATTTTTATAAGCTGAAACACAATACACCCTGTGATTCCATCCTTAACATTTAGCGCATCAACTACACTAAAAAAAAGAGTAATTAACCCTTTCACCAATTAAGGTAGGCTGTATTTTGGTTTTTATGCTGAAACGTTTTAATAACTTGCAAGGAATGACTTTAGTCGAACTGGCTATATCACTCCTTTTAGGTGCCGTTTTAGTGAGTGCGACTGTCTCATCCATTATGAGCACCAATAAAACCAACCAATTAGTAGAAGCGCAAATGCAACTACAATTGAACTCTGTTTTTGCTCTTTCAGTGATTGAAAAAGCGATTAGACAAGCGGGTTATCGTTCAGGAAAATCAGTGGTTGATTTTGAAATTGAACAAGCTTTTCGTCATAGCGCTTCGGCTTATGATGATGCTTATACCCTTCGTACTTGAAAACACGGCATTGTTGGCAGCTCTCGTTCACCCCAATCACATAGTCTATCTATGCTCATGGGGTTCTCTCCCTTGCCGCCTCCCCGTGATTCCAATTACTTTGGGTATATATTGACCCATGTTTTTTTGAAGAAGAGGAAATTATTCATGCTATCGGTTAAAATGGCATAACGCCATATACTTTGTGCGTTAGATACTTAGGTGATGATCAGGGCTGTCCCATCAAAAAGACTGTTGCAAAATTAAGTGAAGAGTAGTATTACCCCATCCCGCTTTTTTACGTAAACCCTTTATACTCATATCTTTTTTAAAGTGCTTTTTTGCGTTATTCAGCATGTTAAGGACAATATGCCGAATAATTGCCATATTCTGAGGCGCATAATC